>JAFUWP010000397.1 GCA_017483405.1 Oscillospiraceae bacterium
GTTCCGATTTGGTTTTCCCCAGAACTGCAACAGATTCTGAGGGAAGGTCTTCCGGAGTCAGCACACCGGCACGGAAGGCATCTTCAATATCATGATTGATATAGGCGATTCTGTCAGCGAACCGGACAATATTTCCTTCTCTTGTGGAGGCGATTTTGTTCGTATGACAGATAATGCCGTCACGGACGGCGTAAGTCAAGTTCAGATGTTCAATTTTATCAGCCACGCGGACACTCTGTTCATAATGCTTATAGCCATGCGGACAGATACGGTTCAGAACGGCCTCTCCGGCATGTCCGAACGGGGAATGTCCCATATCATGGCCGAGTGCGATGGCTTCGGTCAAATCTTCGTTCAGAAAAAGTGCTCTTGAAATGGTTCTCGCAACCTGCGAGACTTCGAGCGTATGTGTGAGCCTCGTCCGGTAATGGTCGCCGACAGGGGACAGAAATACCTGTGTTTTATGTTTCAGTCTCCGGAAGGCACTGCAATGCAGAATTCTGTCGCGGTCGCGCTGGAATTCCGTCCGATAGGGGCAGGATGTTTCCGCTTTCAGGCGGATGACTGCGCCTTTGTCAGTGCTTTTACAGGCCTGAGGTGCGAGAAATTCTCTTTCATGCTGTTCAAGCTGTTCGCGGATGGTCAAACAGAATCCCCCCTTTGATAAGTCTCTGTTTAATAATACGATTCCGGATAGCAAAAACCCTTCTTTTTCTGGAAAATTTTTCTGATTATTTCAATACGGATGAAAAATCCGCATAAGAAGGCATTCCGCACTGCATCTGGATTTTTCCGCCGGAAAGTTCGGTGAGTTCGGCCTTGAGGTCATCGAGCACCTCATTCCGGACAAGCAAATCTAATAACACATCGGTATTGAAATCGCTGTTCAGTTCCAGAACGCCGTATTTCGGCAGACAGTAGGTCACTTTTCCATAAAGTGTATAATCCATCCGGAGGGTGAGGGGAGTGCTTTCGCATATATGCTGAATCTGCGCGCTGTCGCATGTTATCGAGGCGCTGTGAGAATAGGCTCTCACCAGTCCGCCTCCGCCGAGCAGAATTCCGCCGAAATACCGCACAACTACACAGCAGACATCGGTCAGCTCGCGCTTGCGGAGCACTTCCAGAACCGGAACACCGGCTGTCCCCTGCGGTTCGCCGTCATCACTGTATCGGGTAATATTGGAATCTCTTAAAAGATAGGCATATACATGATGTTTTGCTTTCCGGTGCTCTGATTTGATTTGATTGATAAAATCAACAGCTTCTTCATTAGTGCGGACGGGGGATAAATATCCGATGAATTCGGATTTCTTCTCGATGAAAGAAGTCTGCGCCGGTGCGCCGATGGTGATATAATCCATAGCAGAAACACTCCCTTTTGATTCTATGTAAGAAAGGAAAACGGACAGTTTCGCAAAAAACTGCCCGTATGAAAAACTAGAATTACTTGTCCAGATTGTTTCAATCCACGCCTGACAGTTTTACAGAGTGCGAAAACCGCTTTATCACTGAAAGATACTGTCAGTTTCTCTCTGTATCTTTCTGAATTTTATTAAAGCTTACTTGTCCAGATTGAAACGTCTCTTGAATCTGTCAACACGTCCGCCGGTGTCAACCAGCTTCTGCTTACCGGTATAGAACGGATGGCACTTGGAGCAAATTTCCACCTTGATGTCCTGCTTGGTAGACTGTGTTTCGATGACATTACCGCAGTGACATGTAATTGTCGTTTTGTACAGTGTAGGATGGATGTCCTTTTTCATTTGTATTCACCTCGCATTTTATGAAAATTTGTAACAGTAGCCCATCAGTTGCCTTAGACAGTAGTACGATACAACTATATTATTATAACACAGAATTCCGGATTTGTCAAGAGAAATATCAAAAATTTTTTCAGAAAAAATCGGGAAATTTTCTGAAAGATTAAGAAATCAGAAAAATCTCGAAAATTCATTGACTTTTTTGTCCGAAAGCGTTATAATAGAAAGGAACGATTATTTTTATCCGCAGGAGGAGATTGAGAGTGGCGCAGAAAGCGAAAAAAAGAAAAAAACGCAGAAGAATGACGATTCAGGGAATTGTCCTGATATTCGTTATGCTTCTGGTGACCATGCTGGGAATATATGGAATTATTCATCTGCTGATTGGTTCGCCAGATAAGAAAGAACCTGCCGAAGAAGTTGTTCTGATTGAGACAGAACCCGAAACTGAACCCCCGACTGAACCGCCGACCGAAGCCCCCACAGAACCGCCCCCGCTGGTGGAATATCCTGTCGATGACGGGACTGCAAAGGCATTCGGCGAGGAACTCGATGCAGATTATGCCGTTCTGGTTGACCGCGACAGTCATAAGATTCTGGCACAGAAAAACAGTAACGTCCGCATGTATCCGGCCTCTATGACCAAACTGATGACAATCATCGTTGCAATTGAACATACAGAGAATTTTCAGGATACATTCATCATGACACAGGATATTCTGAATGACCTCTGGGAACAGGGGGCATCTATGGTAGGATTCACCGCCGGTGAGCCGTGTACCGTGATGGATATGCTCTACGGTGCGGCACTGCCGTCCGGCGCGGATGCGACAACCGGACTGGCCGTTTATGTTGCCGGCTCGGAAAGAGCCTTCGTCCGCCTGATGAATCAGAAAGTCCGCGAACTCGGCCTGAAAGATACCCATTTCATGAATGCAAGCGGTCTGCATGATGAAAAGCATTACAGCACCGCGGAGGATATGGCTGTCATTCTGGATTACTGCCTTCAGAATGAGCTTTGCCGTCAGGTGATTTCAACACCGACTTATGTTACAACACCTACGGAAGAACATCCGGAAGGAATTTATCTGGCCGATACGATGTTCAAGAGAATGGACGGCGATGAGGTTGACGGCATTACCGTCAAGGGCGGAAAAACCGGATTCACCGATGAAGCCGGTCACTGTCTCGCAAGCTATGCCGAAACACCGGACGGCCGATGCTATATCGCTGTCACTTCGATGGGAACTGACAGATTCCAGACTGTTTATGATGCCTGCACGTTATACGGTTTTGTAACAGGAACATATCCGTCCGAACCGGAAACCGAAGCCGAAACCATTCCGCAGGCAACACTTTCACCGGCCGCTGAAATCACTTACGATAACAGCGGAGAGCTTACAGACGTACCTGCCGCATAACTGCCGGCAGGCCAGAACAGGAGGGGGATATGAGAAAAAATACACAGGAAGAAAGTACTGTACCGGTTCTGATAGTAACAGCCGGTTTCATACTTCTGGGACTTATCTGGGCTGGTGATACCGTCTATCGGGCATTCCGTGCGCCGAAAGAGCTGATTCTGATTGATGAACGCTGTTCTGAACCGGAAGAACCTTCTGAAATCATTTCCGTTTCCGAACCTCTGCAAAACGATTCCGAAGAAATGACCGTCTGGGAGGCCAGTCTTGAATTAGCCGGCCTTCCGGCGGATTATACCGTCCGGCGCATGACAGAACAAAATATACAAACCGGCATTCTCGCATCCGCTCCGGATGACCCAATGAATGACTTCCGCAATAAAAATGAATATTATCGCCTTAAAGATAATACACTGCAAATACAGGAATCTGCCGTCAGGGCGATGAACGCGCTCGCAGAATCTTATGATTCCGAAACAGGCCGTTCTGACCTGCTGATTTACAGTACGACAGAATGCTGTCAGTCAGAGGGCGCATTGTATCCGGATTTCCTTCCAGACAGAAGTACAGGCTTCTGTCTGGATTTGGCTTTTCTGAACGATGACGGCACAATTTCCGTCATGACGGAAGAAAATAATTTCTGGATAGCTGAAAATGCCTATCGTTTCGGATTTGTTTTCAGCGTTCCGGATGCCGTATATCATATCCGCTATGTCGGAAAAGTACATGCTTTCCTGATGCATGAGCAGAATCTTTCACCGGATGCCTATCTGGATGCACTCCGGAATTATCCGGTTTCTGCGCCTTACAGTTTTACTTATGAAGATAAAAACATGCTGATTTATTTCGCTCCGGCGGCGGCGTTCGGGAGTACGGATGTCCCTGTTCCGGAGAACAGAGAGTATGAGATTTCCGGAAACGGCCGTGACGGATTTATTGTTCTCACATCGGGAAACGCGGAATAAATCAGAAAAATACTTGACATCCGGTCATTTTGGTGTTATACTATTAAGTGTATCACCATAAAAAGGGGGAAGATAGGATGCCGGAACAGAAACTTTCTCGGAAGTCTCTGCTTTCTGAAGATGATGTCACCGAAGTTGTGCTCAAAGAGCTGGAGAATGAGAAAAACGGCAAAACCACCGCCGAAGGCGTAACAGATTATCCGATTCTGGAATTCGATGACCATGCATTGGGTCTGCTGTCCGCCGGCGTTCATGAAACATTGCAGTACAGTCAGATAACACCTGCCGGCGGAAAAGCTTATGAATTGATAAAGCGTTTTTTTGATATTGTGATTTCTGCGCTGGCTCTGCTGATTCTCCTGATTCCGTTAGGAATTGTCTGTTTACTGATTTATGCCGAAGATAAGGGAAATCCTGTTTTTTCACAGGTGCGCCTGACAAAGGACGGAAAACCCTTCCGGATGTATAAGCTCCGTTCTATGTGCATGGATGCCGAAGCACGGTTCGCACAGGTACAGAAAGAAAATAAAAGTGACGGACTCGCCTTCAAAAGCGATGACGACCCCAGAATCACTAAAATCGGAAAGTTCATCCGGAAAAC
>JAFUWP010000398.1 GCA_017483405.1 Oscillospiraceae bacterium
GCGGTCGAGTGCGCCCCATGTGTAAAGCTGTTCCAGATAAATATCATGGAGTCCGGTTTTCTGATACAGTGCCCTCTGTGCGGATTCGTCAAGGGTTTCATCCATCCGGACGAACACCCCTGGGAGTGCCTGCTTTCCGATGAACGGATATTGTTTCCGTTCGGTCAGAAGAACCTGTAATTCCTCATTCCGGACGGTGAACAGAACCAAATCCACCGCGACAGATGGCTTTTGAAATTCGGTACTGTCATAATTTTTCAGGAATTCTTCTTCTGTCAAAATGCATCACCTGCTTTATCTGATTTTTAGTTAGTATCAATTTGCTACTTGCTATAGTTAGATTATAGTATACTTTTGCTACTTTGTCAAGAGGTTTTTCAAAATTTCTGAATTTTCATAAAAAATACAGAATAATACACAAAAACAAGCCCGAAACTTTGTCAGAAATGTCAAATGTCGAACGGAAGGGTTTCTGACATTTTCCGGAAATTTTTTGATTTTTCAGAATCAGAACAAAAGTTTTCCGAAAACGTGTAAGTCCGTCTGACTGCGCGAAATCAATCACTTTTCCACAAAATTTTAATTTTATTGATTATGTCCAAAAAATAAATCAAAAATTTAGTAAATTTTGTAATCCCATCCAGTTGCTAGATTCTGTATGATGTGCTATAATTAAATCAGGCGAAAGCCTATAGAGAAATATAAGAACAAACAAAGGAAAAACCAACGTCAAAAAGGAGCGCACTATGGAATTTTCACATATTCCGGTCTTACTGCCGGAAACCCTGAACTATCTCGCTGTCCGTCCGGATGGTATCTACATTGACGGAACGGTCGGCGGTGCAGGTCATTCCAGAGAAATCGCCTCCCGATTAGACAAAAACGGGCTGTTAATCGGCTTAGACCGTGACCCCGATGCTGTAGCTGTCGCTACAGAACGATTGCAGGCACTTCCGGCAAAGGTGATTCAAGGCAATTACTCGCAGATGCGGACAATTCTTGACAGCCTGAATATCCTTTCTGCTGACGGAATTCTGCTGGATTTAGGCGTTTCTTCTCATCAGCTGGATGAGGCAGAACGCGGATTTTCCTATCATGCAGATGCGCCGTTGGATATGCGCATGAGTCAGGAAGGCATCAGCGCGTATGACATCGTAAACACTTGGGACGAGCAGGCATTGAAAAAGATTCTCTATGAGTATGGGGAAGAAAAATTCGCCGGCAGTATCGCCGGAGCGATAATCCGTGCCAGAGAAATTTCACCCGTCAAAACGACAGGCGAACTCGCAGAACTCGTCCGGCAGGCTGTACCGCAGAAATACCGGAGAGACAAAAACCCCTGCAAAAAAACTTTTCAGGCAATCCGCATTGCTGTCAATGATGAGTTCGGACATTTGCGTCTGGGACTCGGCGCGGCATTCGCCTGCCTGAAATCCGGCGGAAGACTCGCCGTGATTACATTCCATTCCCTTGAAGACCGCATTGTCAAACAACAGTTTGCACAATGGTGCAAGGGCTGTACCTGTCCGCCAGATTTTCCGCAGTGCGTCTGCGGAAATCGGCCGAAGGCCAGACTCATCACGCGAAAACCCGTCACCGCCGGCCAGTCCGAACTGGAACAGAATCACCGCAGTCACAGCGCAAAACTCAGAGTTATCGAAAAAATATAACCCGTTCTGCGCCGTGCCGTGATTCGCCATCTTTAATCCGAAAGGTGATGACAGTTACCTGCTATGAATAATATAGACCAGAAACTGGAGTATCCGGAAACCAAACCAGAAAAGAAACTTTCGGTCGTCAAAGTGATTTTGTGTGCCATCGTGTGCTTCGCACTTCTGGCGGCTGTGATTTTAAGTAATGTGCAGCAGCTTCAGCTCACAAGCGAAATTACCGCAAAACAAAAGCTGTATACCGACATGCAAAGCGAAAACGTCCGGATGCAGACCGAACTCGCCGGAAAAACTTCCAACAAGAATGTTCAGGAATATGCCGAAAATGTTCTGGGAATGCATGTCCTCAACCCCTCGCAGGTGGAATATATCCAGATTCAGACAGATGATGTCGTGGAAATCCCCGAAGAAGAACAGAATTTATTTGTCAGAATCAAAAGCGCATTCGACAGCTTTACCGCATATATGAGGGGCTGACCTGCATACTGTTTAGATAAGACAGATACAAAGAAAAGATACAATAAACGGGTGTGCGGTGCTCTGTGCCGTCCTGAGAATTCCGGACGGCGCAGAAATCCGCTCGTATGTACATGACAGGCAGGAAAATCTTCACATACCTGCCTGTTTTTTAACTGATTATGACAGAGGTGAGCATCTTGCAGGAAAAACGAAAAGATTATGAACC
>JAFUWP010000399.1 GCA_017483405.1 Oscillospiraceae bacterium
AACGCAGGGAACACATATTCCGCCGTTCCTGATTGCCAGCATCACAAGTCAGTGCAATCTGCATTGTAAAGGATGCTATTCACGGCAGAATCACGCGACAACCGATTGTCAGCCGGAAAATCAGCTTACCACGCTGGAATGGAGCAAAGTCTTTTCCGAAGCGGAATCGCTCGGCATCAGTTTCATTCTGCTTGCCGGCGGTGAACCGGTGATGAGAAAAGATGTCATTCGGGAGGCATCGGCTTTTCAGAATATTGTCTTCCCGATATTCACAAACGGCGTATTTATCAGCAAAGAGGATTTTCAGCTGTTTGATGATAACAGAAATCTGATTCCCATCCTGAGCATCGAGGGCGACAGAGATATGACGGATGAACGCCGCGGAACAGGCATTTTCGACAGACAAATGCGGAATATGCAGGAATTACAGAACAGAGGACTTTTATTCGGGGCATCGGTGACGGTTACAAAGAAAAATCAGTCGCTTGTCTTTTCGGAAGATTTCGTCAGAACTCTGGCCGATGCCGGATGCGGAATTCTCATCTATGTGGAATATGTGCCTGTCAGTCAGGAAACTGAACATATCGCCCCCGATGATGCCGACAGGGAATTCATGGCGGAATCCCTTCTGCATCTGCGCGAATCCTGTCCGGATATGCTCTTTCTGAGTTTCCCTGGGGATGAAAAGGCGACAGGCGGATGCCTTGCTGCCGGAAGGGGATTCTTCCATATCAATTCGCACGGAGATGCCGAACCTTGTCCGTTTTCTCCCTATTCTGATACGAATATCAGAACGCATTCTTTGCTTGAAGTGATGCAGTCCGGCTTATTCCGGAAACTGCATGATTCAGGTGTCTTACTTCAGGAACATTCCGGCGGATGTGTGTTGTTCATGCATCAGGAGTTTGTGAAAGAAACTGCCGGAAGTTTATAAAATATTTTTATCTGAAAGGAGCTTTTTATTATGTATGATTATGATGTGATTTTTATCGGAAGCGGTCATTCCTGCAATCACGCGGCCATCGCGCTCGCCATGTCCGGCAAGAAAACAGCCTTTGTCGAAATGGGCAAAATCGGCGGTACATGCACGAATTTCGGCTGTGATGCTAAAATCCTTCTGGATGGGCCTTTTGAATATCTCGAAGGGCTGGAACGCTATCAGGGACTCTGCACGGAAAATCGTACTGAAATTGACTGGTCTGCCCTCATGCAGTATAAAAAACAGAATATCGGCATGTTCGACCCGATTCTGAATGATATTTTCTCGAAGATGGGCATTGACATCATCCGCGCACAGGGAAAGCTCCTCGATGCGCATACCGTACAGGCCGGAGACAGAACCGTCACCGCAGAATATATCGTCATCGGAACGGGGCAGAGAAATGCCCGTCTCGATATTGAAGGAAAAGAATATCTTCACGGAAGCAGTGATTTCCTCGATTTGGATGCAATGCCGGAAAGACTTGTTTTCATCGGTGCAGGCATCATCTCGATGGAATTCGCCTCTATGGCACTGGCACTCGGAAAGAAAGTCACTCTGATTGAATTCGCGCCCCGTGCGCTGGCATCCTATCCCGAACAGTATGTGGATAAGCTCGTGAAAAAAATGGAATCTCAGGGAGCTGTTTTCAAGTTCGGGGAGGCCGTTTCCGAAGCGGTCAAATCCGAAAACGGCTTTATCGTCAGGACGAAAAGCGGTTTCAGTACCGAGTGTGATTATATTCTCGATGCAACCGGAAGAATCGCAAATGTCGAAAATCTCGGACTGGAAGAACTCGGTATCAAGGCATCACGCAGGGGCATTGAAGTCGATGACCATCTCCGGACAGCAGTGCCGAATATCTTCGCGAGCGGTGATGTCATCGACAAGAAGATTCCGAAACTGACTCCGACAGCTGAATTTGAATCCAATTATATTGCATCGCAGATTCTTGGTCTGAATCCTGCACCGATTGCTTATCCGGTGATTCCGAATCTGGTATTCACCCTTCCCAGAATCGCGCAGGTTGGCGTGACTGTTGCAGAAGCCGGTCAGAATCCCGATGAATATCACATTGTTTCCGTTCCCTACGGTCAGCAGAATGAATGGATTGCTAACCGTGAAACCGATGCCGAACTCACTTATATTTTCGATAAGGAAAATTATCTTGTCGGCGCAGTGATTTATGGCAGTGAGGCCGGAACTTGGATTGACTTCCTGACACTGATTATCAATCAGAAAATGACAGCCTTACAGCTCAGAAGTATGATTTTCGCGTTCCCGACTCCCACTTATATGCTGATTTCCTCTCTGATTCCTCTCCTGAAACAGATGTAATCAGGCGAAGACTTCCAATAAAAGCAGAAACAGTCCTCCGGAAAGGGGACTGTTTCTGTTTTCAGGACTTGTCATAAGACAGAATCTGCAATGTTTGTTCATCTTTGATGTCAAGACAGAATTTGGAAAGTGCATCCTGAAAGATATGCTGTTCCGGTGCGATTTCTGAAAATAATGTCATACAGCTCCGGAATTTATAGGCATCCGTCAGGCCGAACACCGAAACAGGGTCGGAATTCTGCAATTGCAGAAGGGCTTCGGTCATTTCCAGCAGTCTCGCGCCGAGTACGGGATGATGCAGAAATTCCCGTGCTTCGCGTTTGTTTTCGAGCGCGTAATATTCTGTTACCATATCGGGAGTGAGGCCTTTTATCATCGGCAGAAGATACCAAATCCAATGGGTTTTCTTTTGTCCGGAACGGATTTCGGCGAGTGC
>JAFUWP010000032.1 GCA_017483405.1 Oscillospiraceae bacterium
GATGCATCCTGCGCGCCGTACGGCGGTTGAAACTGGCAATGCGGTAACAGCAATCACGGCAGATGCAAATGGTGGATGCATCCTGCGCGCCGTACGGCGGTTGAAACATATAGGTGCTAGAAATCCTACGATGAACATCAGGTGATGCATCCTGCGCGCCATACGGCGGTTGAAACTCTGCAATTGTATTGATGATATGTGTCATTTTGTTCATGGATGCATCCTGCGCGCCGTACGGCGGTTGAAAAGAAAAAGCCTCTGCTTTCGGGCAGAGGTTCTTTTTTGCGCCGGTTTCCTGAAAATCAGCATATCTTGAAAATTTCAGTTGCTTTTCTCTTGACAAACCGTGCAGTTCTATATTGTTTCTGATTTTTGAAAAATATGTGAATTTTTTGTGAATTCTATTGATTTTTTCTGAAAATATGCTATACTAAAATTAGCACTCAAAGAAAGAGAGTGCTAATTTTTAATTTCAATCATAAAAGAAAGAAGATGTGCTGTTATGGAAACAAAGGCATTTCAGGCGGAATCTAAAAAACTGCTTGATATGATGATTCACTCTATTTATACACATAAGGAAATTTTCCTCCGCGAACTGATTTCCAATGCAAGTGATGCTATCGACAAGCTCTATTTCCGTTCCCTGACGGATGATTCTGTAGGACTCAATAAAGAAGATTTCTTTATCAGATTAGACCTCAACAAGACTCAGAGAACTATCACCATCACCGATAACGGCATCGGCATGACCGGCGAGGAACTCGAAAAGCATCTCGGAACAATTGCAGACAGCGGTTCTCTGAAATTCAAGACGGATAACAAGCTCGGCGATGAACAGCAGATTATTGGTCAGTTTGGTGTCGGATTCTATTCGGCATTCATGGTAGCCAAGAGAGTCAGTGTCTTTTCCAGAGCGTTCGGCACGGAGCAGGCGCATGTATGGCAGTCCGAGGGCGTGGATGGCTATACCATTCAGGAAACCGGTGATTTCAGTGACCTGACAAAATTCGGTACAAAAATCGTTCTCGAACTCATGGACGATGCCGATGAGGAAAATTATTCCGAATTCCTTGAAGATTACAGAATTCAGTATCTTGTCAAGAGATATTCTGATTATATCAGATTCCCCATTCAGATGGAAGTTTCTCACCGCAAGCTCAAAGAAGGCTCTACGGATGAATATGATTTGGAAGTCACACTCGAAACGCTCAACAGTCAAGTGCCGTTATGGAGAAAAAATCAGAGCGAACTGACAGATGATGATTATAATAACTTCTATCAGGAAAAATTCAATGACTATATGCCTCCGATGGCTCACAAGCATGTACACAGCGAAGGTACTTTCAGTTATGATGCGCTGTTGTATATCCCCTCGAAAGCACCGTTCAATTACTATACACGCGAATATGAAAAGGGTTTGCAGTTATACACCAACGGCGTTCTGATTATGGAAAAATGCGGTGACCTTCTTCCGGATTACTACAGCTTTGTGAAAGGCCTTGTCGATTCCGAAGACTTATCTCTGAACATTTCCCGTGAAATGCTCCAGCATGACCGTCAGTTAAAGCTTATCGCAAAGAGCATCGAAAAGACAATTCACAGCGAATTAATCAAAATGCTCAAGAACGACCGCGAAAAATACGAAAAGTTCTTCGATGCCTTCGGTACGCAGATTAAATACGGCATTTGCAGTGACTACGGTATGCATAAAGATGATTTGAGCGACCTTCTTCTGTTCTATTCTTCCAGAGATGACAAGCTTATCACACTGGCCGAATATGTCGAAAAAATGCCCGAAGAACAAAAAGATATTTATTATGCCTCCGGCAGTTCCATCGCGCAGATTAAGGCACTTCCCCAGACCGAAGCTGTTCTCGCAAAGGGTTATGAAATTCTCTACTTCACGATTCCGGTGGATGAATTCGCGGTCAAAAATATGATGACCTTCAAGGATAAGAATTTCAAATCCGTGACCGCCGCCGATTTAGACCTCAATACCGAAGAAGAAAAGAAAGCCCTTGATGAAAAGAACGAAGCCAATAAGAATCTGTTCGAGACGATGCAGAAGGCTCTTGATGGTAAAGTTCAGAAAGTCGCACTTTCCAGCCGTCTGAAATCCTATCCGGTATGCCTCACCAGCGAAGGCGATTTGACCCTCGAAATGGAAAAGACACTCAACGCAATGCCGACTGACAGCAAAGTTCAGGCGAAACTCGTTCTGGAACTGAATCCCGAACATCCCGTATTTGAAAAGCTTTCCGCACTCGATAACAGCGAAACCATCGAGAAATATGCAAAACTGCTCTACAATCAAGCACTTCTGATGGAAAATATGCCGATTGAAAATCCGGCTGAATTCTCCGCCCTGATTTGTGAATTAATGTAAAAATCATAACCGCATAAGCCTGCCGGATTTCTGAAAAAATCTGACGGGCTTATCGTTCTGTCTGTATGAAAGGATTTATTGCTTTATGTTTGATAAAATTCTGCAAATTTTTGTGAATCTTCTCCCGAAGCCTCTCAAAAAACTCTACGATAAATTTGAAGAATTAATCGTCTATGTCTATTATGGTGTTCTCACGACACTGGTGAATCTGATTGTACAGTTCGCCAGTCAGAAACTTCTCGACCCGATAAGCCTGTCAGCACTGACATTCGGCGGAAAATTCGATGAAATCAATATCAAAACAACGCTCGCGACTTCTATCGCGTGGCTGGTTGCGGTCATCTTTGCATTTTACGTCAATAAGAAATATGTCTTCAAGAGCGTGACCGAATCCAGAAAACAGCTCTGGTTTGAACTCTGGACATTTATCTCCGCCCGAATTGCCTCTTTCTTTGCCGAACTTGTCATTATGAACATCGGCGCACATTTTTACTCAACGGATGGCGAAACTATCACCAATCAGCTCATGTACTGGGTATTCAAGTTCGCGGCGCAGATTGTCGTGACACTGGCGAATTATTTCTTTAGTAAATTCGTTATTTTCAAGAAGAAAAAATCTCCCGAAGAAAGCGAGACGTAATCATGTTTATCTATCAGAAAATCCCTCAGTATTACGAAACCGACCAGATGGGTATTATCCATCATTCTAATCACGTCCGCTGGTTTGAAGAAGCCCGTCTTGCCTGTATGGATGCACTCGGCATCGGGGCGATTATCCGCGATACCGATTCCGGCGTTGTCTGCCCCGTCCTGAATGTGCAGGTCAATTACAGAAAAATGATTCGCCTGCATGATAAAATTCAGATTAAAGTCTATCTAATGCAGTATAACGGTTTCCGTTATACGTTCTATTATGAAATCTGCAATGCCGAAACAGACGAAATCTGCTGTGACGGCACAACCGCCCTCTGCTTCATGACTCCCGAAAATCAGCCCGTCCGGATGAAAAAAGCCTTTCCGGAACTGCATCAGATTTTATCCGATACCCTCCGGAATGAAGTCCTTCCGGAAAACTGCACAAAAATGCTATAACATCCCGTATAGCAAACTAAAAAAATCACGTTTCCGGCCGTTCGGATTCTCCCGTCTGTACAAACTGTACTTTTTACGTACATAATATTTGTCGAAAACGTCAATTGCAACAAAAGTCAAAATAAGGTATACTAATATTAAGAGATTTGATTGCTTGAATAATGCAGTCTTATTTTCAGCTTTCTCAAAAATGATTATTGAAAGGAGTCGCCCCCTTCCCGATGGGGCAAACAAGATTATGGCAGTAAATGATTCTATTGAAGTGAGAAACTTCAAAAAAATGTTCAGTGAGAGATTACAGGCCAAATTCAACATCTCTCCCGAAGAAGCATCCGACCAGCAGGTATATGAAATCCTTTCCAGTCTGGTAGTCGAACATCTCAAGGCAAAACGCCGTAAGTTCATCAATCAGGTACACTCCGCAGGCAAAAAGCAGGTATATTATCTTTCTATGGAATTCCTGATGGGACGTTCCCTGAAAACCAGCCTCTATAATCTGGAAATGGCTGATACCGTGAAAGAAATGCTGGCAGAATTCCACATCAATCTGGATAAAATCTATGAATGCGAACCCGATGCCGGCCTCGGAAACGGCGGTCTCGGCCGTCTGGCGGCGTGTTATCTTGACGGTATGGCTACGATGGCGATGCCTGCAATGGGTCACTCTATCTGCTACGAATATGGTATCTTCAAGCAGAAGTTAGAAGACGGCTGGCAGACAGAACTTCCTGATAACTGGTTGCCTGGCGGCAGTGTATGGCTCGACCCGAAACCTGAAAAGGCTATCGAAGTACACTTCGAGGGCGAACTCAATGAATACTGGGATAATCAGTATCATCACATTGCACATTCCAATTATAATACCGTTCTGGCAACGCCTTATGATATGTATGTATCCGGCTATGACAGCCCTGGTGTTTCCGTCCTGAGACTGTGGAGCGCAAAAGCTCCTAGCTTCAATATGGAACTGTTCAATCAGGGTGATTATGCGAAGGCACTCGGTCAGAACTCTATGGCAAACTCTATCTCTAAGATTCTGTATCCGAATGATAACCATCTCGAAGGCAAATCCCTCAGACTGCGTCAGCAGTACTTCCTGTGCGCCGCCGCTGTCGGTGATATTGTCAATACGCACATGAATGTCTATGGCACTCTGGATAATCTGCATGAAAAAGTAGCTATCCACATTAACGATACCCATCCGACACTTGCCATTCCGGAACTGATGCGCATTCTGCTCGATGACTGCGGTTATGGCTGGGAACAGGCTTGGCATATCGTAACTAACACATTCGCTTACACCAATCATACCGTTATGGCAGAAGCCCTCGAAAAATGGGATGTCAACATGATGAAGCACATCATTCCGAGAATCTTCTCCATCATCGTAGAAATCAATAACAGATACTGCCAGTCCCTGATGGAACGCAACGGCTATGACAGCGCAAAAACGACCAGAATGTCCATCATCAAGGATAACACTATCCACATGGCTACCCTCTGCGTTGCCGCATCCCACAGCGTCAACGGCGTTTCCAAACTCCATTCCGAAATCATCAAGACCGATGTCTTCAAGGATGAAGCCGCTGATACACCGCATAAATTCAAGAACGTCACAAACGGTATCGCCTACAGAAGATGGCTTTATCAGTCCAACCCTGGTCTGACTCAGCTCCTCCGTGATACCATCGGCAACGGATTCCTCAAAGATGCCTCCCAGCTCTCCAAACTCGCTGTCTTCGCAGATGATGAAGCTGTTCTGGAACGCATCATGCAGGTTAAGAAAGAAAATAAAGAACGCTTTGCCAAGTATGTAAAGCATTCTTCCAAAGTCATTCTCAATACAGACAGCATCTTCGATGTACAGGTGAAGCGTCTGCACGAATACAAGCGTCAGCATCTGAATGTCATGAACATCCTCGCCCAGTATAACTATCTGCTGGAAAATCCGAATGCGGATTTCACTCCCAAAACTTATATCTTCGCCGCTAAGGCCGCCCCTGGTTACTATCTGGCAAAACAGATTATCAAGATGATTTGGGCGATTTCCGAAGAAATCAGAAAGAATCCGCGCATCTCCGACAAACTCGCTGTTCACTTCATCGAAGATTATCGCGTGACCCTCTCCGAACTGCTCATGCCTGCAAGCGACATCTCCGAACAGATTTCCCTTGCCGGTACAGAAGCCTCCGGTACAGGCAAC
>JAFUWP010000400.1 GCA_017483405.1 Oscillospiraceae bacterium
AGTTCTTATTTTGATATATTGTCAAAGTGTCAGCTGAAATATTTCAGCTGACACTTTGACAATATATCAAAATAAGAACTGTTAAAAAATTAAACCCCAAACAACAGCTTGTCATAAGTTGGGAATGCCCAATAATCTTCATCGGTAAGCTGTTCGGATTTATCCGCAGCTGTGCGCAGTCTCTCCATGGATGGAAGAAGTTCATCACGAACAAATGCAGATGCTTCAAGAATATCCGACATTTCCTGCAATGCAGTGACATTCTCTGAAAGTACTGTAAGAGCAGAATCCATTTCATCCGTCAAGGCAGAAAGTTCACTGACAATGCGTGTTTCTCTTGCACATGCAGTGTTCACAAGTGCTTTCTTAGCGGATGCAGCAGCGGCAGTATCAGCTGTAAAGCGAATGACAGCCGGAATGATTTCTTTGCTTGCCATATCAATCATAGTATTTGCTTCAATTGTAACAGATTTGATATAATTTTCCAGCATAATATCACGGCGGGAATATAATTCCGGTTCTGTAAAGATACCATGTTCTGTGAGCATCTTGACATTTTTTGCATCACAAAGATGAGGCATTGCATCTGCGGTTGTTTTAAGATTGAACAGTCCGCGCTTTTCGGCTTCCACAATCCATGCATCATCATAGCCGTTTCCATTGAAAATAATTCGCTTATGGTCATGAATGGTTGTGCGAATCAGGTCATGCAATGCAGCATGAAAATCTTCTGCCCCTTCCAGCTGGTCTGCAAACTGACGCAATACTTCCGCAACTGCCGCATTCAGATGAATATTGGCACAGGAAATACTGTTAGACGAACCAAGCATACGGAATTCAAATTTGTTGCCAGTAAAGGCGAAGGGAGAAGTACGGTTACGGTCAGTCGTGTCCTTACTGAATTTTGGAAGTACATCTACACCGAGCTGCATTTTTTCCTTCTTCGTGCCTCCATAGGGTATATCCTGTTCAATTGATTCCAGAATTGCCGTCAGTTCATCTCCGAGGAAAATGGAGATAACCGCAGGCGGTGCTTCATTTGCACCAAGACGATGGTCATTTCCGGCAGTCGCAACGGAAAGGCGCAGTAAATCCTGATAATCATCCACTGCTTTGATAACAGCCACTAAAAACAGCAGAAACTGTGCATTTTCCTGTGGAGTATCCCCAGGGGAAAGCAAATTTTCTCCTTGGTCAGTCGAGATAGACCAGTTATTATGTTTGCCCGAACCATTGACACCGGCGAAAGGCTTTTCATGGAGCAGACAAACCAGCCCATGTTTCAAAGCAACTTTCTGCATGACTTCCATCGTAAGCTGATTATGGTCAGCGGCAATGTTTGTGGTATCATAAATGGGAGCAAGTTCATGCTGTGCCGGTGCAACTTCATTATGCTTTGTTTTCGCATAGATGCCAAGTTTCCACAATTCCCTGTCAAGGTCAGACATATATTCAGCAACACGGGGCTTGATTGAGCCAAAATAATGGTCATCCATTTCCTGACCTTTTGGCGGTTTTGCTCCAAAAAGCGTCCGTCCTGTCATGATTAAATCTTTACGCTGTTTCCATAGTTCTCTGTCTATCAGGAAATATTCCTGTTCTGGGCCTACAGAAGTCTTCACACTGCGTACTTTTTCATTACCGAACAGTTTCAGAATCCGCATTGCCTGACGGTTGAGTGCCTCCATAGAACGTAGGAGCGGTACTTTCTTATCAAGTGCTTCACCAGTATAGGAGCAAAATGCTGTCGGGATGTAGAGCGTTCCATCCTTGATGAAGGCATAGGAAGTCGGGTCCCATGCGGTATAGCCTCTTGCCTCAAAAGTGGCGCGCAAACCGCCGGACGGAAAAGAAGATGCATCCGGTTCGCCTTTTACTAACTCTTTACCGGAAAATTCCATGATAACCCTTCCGTCAGGTGCTGGAGAAATGAAACTGTCATGCTTTTCCGCAGTCAGTCCGGTTTCCGGCTGAAACCAATGTGTATAGTGCGTTGCGCCCATTTCCAATGCCCAATCTTTCATGGCAGATGCTACTGCATCCGCTACGGAGCTGTCAAGCTTTGTTCCTCTGTCAATGGTACGCTTCAGGCTTTTGTAGACTTTTTCTGAAAGTCTTGCTTTCATCTGTCTGTCATCAAAGACACAAGTGCCAAAGATTTCAGTAATTTTTTCCATAAAAAAACCTCCTTAAAATTCAGACAGGGGTATACACGATTGCCAATTCAGCAAACGCATACACCCCATTGTGTACAAAAATTGATTCAGAAAAGAAAAAGGACTGCAAACACATCTTCGTGTTGCAGCCCCTTTGCTGTTCATATCAGCAGTATACCGCAAATTTTGCAATTTGTCAAGATAAAAAATCAAAATTCGGTAATATCAACTATTTTCGCGTATTTTACAGATTGAAATTATGCTTTTTAACAAAAATGTCCGTGAACGATTGACAATTGTCCTCAACAGGTGTATAATAATTACAGAACAAAGATGTTCATGGTAAGGCATTCGTGTCGGCTATGGGCATCTTTTTTATTTTTTATCAACAGAAAGAGGCGGAATATGATGGATGATTTCAGAACGGAAATTCCATACGAAGCACAAGGATTATACAACCCGAAATTTGAACATGAAAATTGTGGTATTGGTGCTGTTGTGAATCTGAAAGGCATTCGTTCACGGCGTATCGTTGAAGATGCATTGACAATTGTTGAAAAACTGGAACATCGCGCCGGCAAAGATGCTGAGGGAAAAACTGGCGATGGCGTTGGAATTCTGACACAGATTCCTTATTCGTTTTTTCAGAAACACTTGTCAGAAGCAGGCATTTCTCCTAAAGAAGAAGGCGATTTCGGCGTAGGAATGTTCTTTTTCCCGCAGAGTGAATTCAAATGTACTCAGGCAAAGAAAATCTTTGAAATTATTGTCAAAAAAAATGGGATGGAATTTCTCGGCTGGCGTAAAGTGCCTTGTAATCCTGAAGTGCTCGGCAGTCGTGCAAGAGAAAGTATGCCGCAAATCTGGCAGGGCTTTATCAGCCGTCCGGAGGAATGCCCTAAAGGATTGGAGTTTGACCGAAAATTATATTTTATCCGGCGAGAATTTGAACAGTCAAATGATTTGACATACGTCTGTTCTTTATCAAGCCGTACGATTGTATATAAGGGTATGTTCTTAGTACATGAATTACGGCAGTTTTATACAGACCTCCAGCAATCGGATTATCTTTCTGCAATTGCTATGGTACATTCAAGATTTTCAACTAATACTACTCCCAGCTGGCAAAAGGCTCACCCTAACAGACTGATTGTTCATAACGGAGAAATCAACACGATTACCGGAAATGAAGATAAAATGCTCGCGCGTGAGGAAACTATGTCATGTGAAATCTTCCGCGACCAGATGCATAAAATCCTGCCTGCACTCAATGCAAATGGTTCGGACTCTGCACGGCTTGACAACGCGCTTGAATTTCTTGTGATGTCCGGTGTGCCGCTGCCTAAAGCAGTGATGCTGATGATTCCCGAACCTTGGAAAAATGACCGCACACTCTCCCAGAACAAACGTGATTTTTATCAGTATTATGCAACCCTTATGGAACCTTGGGACGGTCCGGCTTCTATTATTTTTTCCGATGGTGATGTGATGGGAGCTGTCCTTGACCGAAATGGCCTGCGCCCTTCCCGATACTGCATCACAACAGATGGATTTTTAGTACTTTCTTCCGAAACAGGATGTATTGATATTCCCCCTGAAATGATTGTCAAAAAAGACCGTCTCCGCCCTGGCAGAATGCTTCTTGCAGATACCAAACAAGGCAGACTGATAGATGATAACGAAATCAAGGAACAATATGCATCTGCCCAGCCTTATGGTGAATGGCTTGCAATGCAGCTTGTCACATTGGAAGAACTGCATATTCCCAATCAGAAAATCCGCATCTACTCCCATGAAGAACTGACTCAGCTTCAAAAAGCGTTCGGATATTCCTATGAAGATATTCAGAAAAGCATTTTGCCAATGGCAGTCACCGGAACAGAATCTATTGCTTCTATGGGAAGTGATATTCCACTGCCTCCGCTGGATGAAATGCATCCTCCGTTATTCAATTATTTCCGTCAGTTATTTGCACAAGTTACCAATCCCCCGATTGATGCTATCCGTGAGGAAGTTGTGACAGATACTGCCATGTATATCGGACAAGACGGCAATCTGCTGGAAGAACGTCCTGAAAATTGTCATGTTCTCAAAGTAGAAAACCCCATTCTTTCCGAAACGGATTTGCTGAAAATCAAATCACTGCATTCTCATGGATTGCATTCTGCTGTCATTCCGATTACGTTCTATATCGGAACAACTTTAGAGCGCGCCATTGAACAGCTTTTTATTGAAGCAGATAAAGCCTATCGCAGCGGTGCAAATATTCTGATTCTTTCTGACAGGGATGTGGACGAATCACGCTGTGCAATTCCTTCGTTATTAGCAGTTGCCGCCTTGCAGCAGCATCTGGTATCTACCAAAAAATACACCGCCATTGCAATTATTCTGGAAAGTGCAGAACCTCGTGAAGTGCATCATTTTGCTACACTGCTCGGCTATGGTGCGTGTGCTGTCAATCCTTATCTTGCACATGAAACAATTCATGATTTGATTCGGAGAGGACAGCTCAATAAAGACCATTATGCAGCCGAAAATGATTACAATCTGGCGATTTTACATGGCATCGTGAAGATTGCATCTAAAATGGGAATTTCTACCCTGCAATCCTATCAGGGCAGCAAGCTGTTTGAAGCTGTCGGAATTTCAAAAGAAGTCATTCATCGTTATTTTAAGGGAACAATCAGCCGCATCGGCGGAATCGGTCTGCATGATTTGAGCAAAAGAACAGAATTATTGCATCATATTGCATTTGACCCGATTGGACTGCATACAGACAGTGTTCTCCCAAGCCGCGGACTGCATCAGCTCCGCAGCGGCAAGACAGAACACTTGTATACACCGCTGACAATTCATCTGCTGCAAGAATCTGCCAGAACCGGAAATTATGCTTTATATCAGCAGTATACAAAAGCACTTCATGAAGAAGATAAACATCTGACTTTGCGCAGTCTTTTAGATTTCCGTTTTCCTGAAAACGGCGGTATTCCGTTAGAAGAAGTCGAATCTGTTGAAAGCATCTGCAAACGATTCAAAACAGGGGCTATGTCCTACGGTTCTATTTCACAGGAAGCACATGAATGCTTGGCTGAGGCTATGAATGCGATTGGCGGAAAATCCAATTCCGGTGAAGGCGGTGAATCTCCTGAACGTCTGCATTCTAAAAAATGTTCCGCTATCAAGCAGGTAGCCTCCGGCAGATTTGGTGTTACTTCGGAATATCTTGTTTCTGCACAGGAAATTCAAATTAAAATGGCACAAGGTGCAAAACCTGGGGAAGGCGGACATCTTCCTTCTGAAAAGGTATATCCGTGGATTGCCAAAACCAGACATTCTACCGCTGGTGTAGAACTGATTTCTCCTCCTCCGCATCATGACATCTATTCTATTGAAGATTTGGCACAGTTGATTTATGATTTGAAAAATGCAAATAAAAATTCCAGAATCTCCGTCAAGCTGGTTTCGGAAGCCGGTGTCGGTACAGTTGCGGCCGGTGTTGCTAAGGCCGGCGCACAGGTGATACTGATTTCCGGATATGACGGCGGTACGGGAGCAGCTCCCCGCAGTTCCATTTATAACGCCGGTCTTCCGTGGGAATTAGGACTTGCAGAAGCACATCAGACGTTAATTTTAAATGGTCTTCGTTCTCATGTAGTACTCGAAACAGACGGGAAACTCATGTCAGGCAGAGATGTTTTAATTGCTGTTTTGCTTGGTGCAGAAGAATTTGGATTTGCAACTGCTCCCCTTGTTACAATGGGCTGTACCATGATGCGTGTATGCAATCTCGATACCTGTCCGATGGGTATTGCTACACAAAATCCGGAATTACGCAAAAGATTCCGCGGAAAACCGGAATATGTTATCAATTTCATGCATTTTGTAGCACAGGAACTGCGCGAATATATGGCGAAACTCGGTGTCCGCACCGTCAATGAACTGATTGGACATACTGAACTGCTTGTCTGCAAGGAACATACCAATCATATCGACCTTTCAGGGATGCTGCATACCATTCCTAACGAAACACTGCATTTTCATCCGGAAGACAGCTACGATTTTGCGCTCGAAAAAACAGCGGATGAAACAGTCTTATTCAAGAAAATGGGAAATGCTCTCAAAAAAGGAAAACCAGCCTCGGTGGAACTGAATGTACAAAACACCGACCGTTCTTTCGGCATTTTGTTCGGCTCTGAAATCACACGAATTCACGGCGAACAAAAACTTCCTGATGATACTTACGTTGTTAATTGTCATGGAAGCGGCGGACAGAGTTTTGGTGCATTTATTCCAAAAGGACTGACACTGACATTGGAAGGCGATGCAAATGATTATTTCGGAAAAGGTCTTTCCGGCGGAAAATTAGTGGTATTTCCCCCAGAACAATCTAAATTTATGCCGGAGGAAAATATTATTGTCGGAAATGTTGCACTTTATGGCGCAACTTCCGGAACGGCATTCTTTAACGGAATCGCCGGAGAACGATTCTGTGTCAGAAATTCCGGTGCTGTTGCAGTCTGCGAGGGTGTAGGAGACCACGGATGCGAGTATATGACCGGCGGCAGAGTCGTGATTCTGGGAAGAACAGGCAAAAATTTCGCTGCCGGAATGTCAGGCGGTATTGCTTATGTACTGGATGAAGAACATGATTTGTATACACGGCTTAATAAATCGCTGGTTTCTATGGAAACAGTCACCAGCCAGACAGATACTGATGAACTGTATCATCTGATTGCCGCACACGCAAAAGAAACCCATTCACAAAAGGCAAAACGTATTTTAGATAATTTTGATTTTTATCTGCCGAAATTCAAAAAAATTATTCCCTATAAATATGCTAAGATTCAATCTATTATCAGAGAATTGGCAGCCTCAGGCTTGGATACTGAACAGGCAGAAATTGAAGCGTTTTATCGTATGACAGGAGAGAAGGAATAATATGGGAAAAGCAACTGGTTTTCTGGATTTTGCAAGAACAGATACAACAGCACAATCACCAGAAGAACGTATTGAGCACTATCAGGAATTTCATACGCCGCTGGAAGAAAGCAAACGTCAGGAACAGGCGGGACGATGCATGGACTGCGGAGTTCCTTTCTGTCAGAACGGACAGATGCTTTGCGGTATGATTTCAGGCTGTCCGCTGAATAATTTAATTCCGGAATGGAATGACTTACTCTGGAATGGTGATAAAGAACAGGCTCTTTCCAGACTTCTGATGACTAATAATTTTCCGGAATTTACTTCGAGAGTAT
>JAFUWP010000401.1 GCA_017483405.1 Oscillospiraceae bacterium
AATTTGCAAGAGACATTCTGCACAAAGATTTTCAAGAAAATCAGCCTGATTTTTTACAGATACTGACTGCCTGCATTCTGTTTTTTCTTCATCATGCGGATGTCCTCGCCGATGAACTGCATCGGCCTGTAGACGGCGAATAATCGGGACACGATACGGGGCGAATACATTTCCGCCATCGCATCACTGCTCATGTTCGCCGTGATGATGGTCGGCAGATTCCGGTTGATTCGCGTGTTGATGATATTATACACAACCGAATCCGTGAAAGTCGTCTGGAATTCCGTTCCTAAATCATCCAGAACGAGAAGTTCCGCATTCAGGACGTTTTCGAGCGTATCGGCGGACTTGTCATGCTGAAAATGTTCCTGCTCAATCCGCGAAAACAAATCACAGACGGAATCATAAATGACCTGATACCCCTGACTGAGCACTTCCGTCACGATGGAGAGGGAAAGATGTGTCTTTCCGACTCCGGCGCGCCCGTAAAATAACAGACTGGGGGAATGCGTACTGAAATTTGAGGCATACTGCCGGCAGAAATTCAGATTTTCCGCCATTTTCTCATAGCAGTTGACGTTCTGTTTCTTATCGTTCTGCTTGATGATGCCTTTGTAATATTCCAGCGAAAACTGCTCGAAACTCTTGAGCTGTAATTTTGTCGTCTGATTGATATGCTCGATACTGAACGCGGAAATCAGCTTTTCCAGACAGGAACAGTATCTTCCCTCGAAAAAGCCGGTATCCTGACATTTTTCACAAGTATAATGCATATCGAGATAATCGGCCGGATAGCCGTGATTCTCCAGAAGCTGGGCGGCATACCGCTGGGCTTGAAGATTCTGCCGCTTGACGGTTTCAATATCTTCTCCGGCGAGAATGCGCGCGGCGGTCTGCGCCAGCTGATAATTGACTTCGGCAAGTGCCGGAATCTTGTCATTGATTTCCTGATAACGGCGTTCGTTTTCGGCTTTTGCCCTGACTCTCCGCGCGGATACGGCATTCATGGCATCCTGAAAAACCTGCTGATTCATGATAAAAATTTCCTCCTGTTGTTAATCTACTAAATCCAGATATTTGCTGATTTCTTCCATTTCCTGTTCACGGATGACATCATTGACGGGCTTTTTCTTTTTCTTGCCTTTGCGCTGACTGGCAAGGAGCTTTTTAATATACTCATCGTGATGTTTTTCGGCTTCGGTGCGTTCCGTCACCTGATTTTCATGCCATTCGGTCAGAATCGAATGAATATATTTGAAATTCACTTTTCCGGTGGCTTCTACGGATAAATCACGGGCATATTTGAGCATCTCCTCAGCGAAGCCCATCGGCTGCCATAACTCGATAAATTCTTTCTGATTCTTGGTCGGACGGGCATCCAGCTCGAACACACGGCAGATATAATTCTGATAGGTATAGAATTCCATCAGCTCTTTCACTTTGCGCTGGGCGGATTCCGGAGTCATAATATCATCTTCATACCAGCTCATGGCAAGCTTATTGATATACTGCTGATTGAATTTTTCAATATCATGACAATATTTCAGCAGAATTAAAATTACTTCTGACGGCATTCCCAGATAACTGTACATCCATACAAGCGATTTTGTCTGCATCACATAGAATGAGCCTTTGTAATACTGATTCTGCACGATGCGGATGAGTTTCTGAATCTCCGGAGAAGAATTCTGCATCTCCTGAATATCTTCATTGCTGAAAAAGTCTATCAGTCCGAGATGACTTTTATCAAGAGCATTCGGGATTTTTTCTTTCTGCACCGGCGGTTCGGGAACGGAAACGGGTTCAGGTTCGGGAACAGGCACGGAAAAGGGCATATCCTGTATGCTGACCTTCGGGACAGGTGCAGGCTTCGGAACGGGCGCGGACGGGAAAAGCTCC
>JAFUWP010000402.1 GCA_017483405.1 Oscillospiraceae bacterium
GTGACCTTCCTACAGCTAAACAGCTCTAAAATTAACTGACACGACTCCGGTATCAGCAGAAATTTATAAAAAATCTTTGGAATACAGTTTCTTCTCTGATAGTAACTGCCGCCGCAGCCGTGATTATATCTACATTATTCGTTCCGATACTCCGCGTGACAGGCACAAGCATGACCCCTACCCTGCTGCATGATGAACTGATAGTCTGCATCAAAAGCAGTGACTTCCATAACGGCGACATCGTGGCATTCTACAACAACAATAAGATACTCCTGAAAAGAGTTATCGGTGTTGGCGGGGATATCATTGACATTTCCGAAGACGGCATCGTCTCACGCAACGGCGAACCGCTTCAGGAAACTTATGTCAATGAACTGGCACTCGGAGAATGTGACATCGAACTGCCCTATCAAGTTCCCGATAACCGCATTTTTGTGATGGGCGACCATCGGGCAGTCAGCATCGACAGCAGGTCATCTGCAATAGGATGCATCGCCGAAGAAAATATGATAGGAAAGGTGTTTTTCAGAATCATGCCGATAGAAAAAATCGGGTTCTTTTAACAGAATCTCAAAGGAAAGGAGTGTGACAACAATATGTATACCGCATTGACACCAGATGCCAAGCAGAAAAAATTATTTCATAGAGTTGTCGCCCTCATGTTAAGCCTTGGGATGATGCTCAACTGGATTTTGCAGGTGGATTTCACGACATCGGTCATTCGCGCAAATGCCGATGGCGAAAGCGATAATCTTTATTTCAACAGTGTGCAGACAACAATTCCCAGCCCACCGCAGGTTGCAATCACAAATTATGACTATATCATTACTACAAAGGATGAAAAATACACCGGAAACTCCATTGATACACCTCAGCCGGTATTTAATGTGACCGCTTCGCCGGATACTTCGATTGATTTGTCATTAGTCATGAATTATGTTTTTAATAGTCAGTCGGATTTGGATAATATCAAAAATAACGGCGGTTATATCTATTATCAACTTCCTACAAATCTGACATTCGACCAAAACTATTTCGGTTCTGGCAGTAAGGTAAAAGACAGAAACTATGCAAATGAAAGATGGGGCGGTGCTGATGTTCCTTCCGGATATTATTCTATATGGAACGGCGTGAATGATGACGGAACAAAGACAAATCCTCTGCTGGTAATCCGCTTTACTCCGGATTATATCAACTATTTCTATAATAAAAAATATCTGGAAGGCAGTGTTGAGTTTGACGGCAAAATATATCGCGCTGAAACCATCGAGGGCGACCAGACACTCGATTTCGCAAACGGCCCTAAAATTCAGGTGGATTTCGCTAAAGATAAAGTCACCATGTATAAAGAAAATGCACAGGCTAAAACAGATACAACTACAGGTGCAAAATATCTCGAATGGAAAGTGACTATCACAAATCCTAAAGGACGTACCAACCTGACAGGTTATACGCTGAGTGACCTTCTGAATAATGAAACTTTTGCACTCACCAGTACGAATTGTGATGTTTCTCCTTCCGATAGTGGCTATTTTAAAGATGATGGCACATACGTATTCAGCGGAAAAGGCGAAGGAGAGTATCATGAGTACTATACTTTCACATATCGGCAGGATAACCCGACAGCCGGTACGGATTACACTAATAAAGCTACTTTGAAGAACGGTGATGAAACAGTCACTTCCGAGGCGACAGGCAAGCTCGAAAATAAACTCCAAGTGGAAAAATCAGGCAAGCCCGATTATCAGGATACAGGGGAACGAAATGATTCCATCAACTGGAAAATCACACTCGAAAATAAATCTGGTAATTCCCTTTCAGCAGATAAGGTATATCTGGTAGACCCAGCATTCAGAAACTATAAAGACGGTACGCTGAAAGTCGTGGATGCCGATGGGGCAACCATGTCAGAAGATACGGATTATAAAATTGTTACCGGAAAAGTATTCTATCGTGATGGTAATGGGAATTTAACTGATATTACAGATGTTGGAGGAGCAGATAGCCTTACAGCTGATACCAATGCTCAGATAATTCTCATAGATGATACTTATTATTATATTACGAAATATGACCTTTCAGATGATGTCATAGTTGTTGAAGGCGTGCCATATTTTAAAGAGTGGAATGGGAATGCTGACATGAGCAGTCCTGTAAGATATTATAAAATTGATACTAACGAAACAGAGGGCACTACCAAAGTATACGGGACACGAAAATGGAATACAGAAGACGCATGGGTTATTTCAAATAATAATATCATAAAATCATCTGTTTTGCAGTTCATGGGCGATTCCGCAACACCAAGTGCTACAATTACTTATTCAACAGAAGTGACCGGATTGGATAAAACTACTTCAAAAGACGATACCACGTTAAACAGCGTAAGCCAGACAAATCAGGTTTTTACCGGCAGTACTTCTGAAAGTCCGCCGACAAATACAAGTTACTCCGCATCAGTTGAGTATAAAAATGAATTAGTACTTCTCAAAAAGGAAGCGGATGACGGTTTCGATGAAGAAACAGAAACTTTCAAGTGGAAAATTAAAGTATATGCCAATGCATCCTATCGCGATGGCGGTCAGGTAAATGTTGACTACAACAGTTTAGAAACTATTGACGGCTATACAGTTGAAGATGCCATGTTCAAGAGCTTAACCGAAGAAGAATTGAACAATTCTTTCAACTGTATTATGAATAACGGTTCTGAAACAACGGAGTATTGCAAGTATGTGACAATCTCGAAAGTGACTGGTTCAGATACTAAGATTACATTCACAATCGACAAAGATAAAATGGCAAAGGACGGCAAGACCGGCATTATCAGCGGTATTGAACTGTTCTATAATACAACAGCCGCCAATACGCTCGATAATACGACAAAGGGAGAAGATGGTCTGACGGAATATGAAAGGTATCAGAATCATATAGCGGTTACAAAGACCAACACCGCAACCGCACGTAATGAAAACGGCAGTTACAGTTCTTCCGATGGTGTCGGCATCACCGCGCAGACCAGATATTCCGCTCAAAAAAGCTTTACAGACCAGAAAACGACAATTATCGAACAGGATGTTTCACAGGATACCCAACCCCTGAACTGGAAGATTGCTTTGATAAAAGACCAAGGATTCAGCAAGGAATCTGTTGTTCTGGTGGATAATCTAGGCAGTTCTACCACGAAGGATGATGTTTCAGTTAATACTTCTTCTAAAGTTCTTCATTATATGACATCGGAACAGTTAAATTCAATTGTTCTGAAAGGAAGAACAACGCAGTACGGCACTGAAACAGTAATTGACAGCAGTCTGTATACAGTAACCTCGACAAAAACACCAGTTACGGTCGATGGGACAACTACAGAATATATCACAGGATTTCAGATTAGTTTTGAAGAAGGAATTGATACTGCAAATTATCATTATATTGATGTCACGTATCAGACAACTGCAAACCTGAAAGATGTAGAATCCGGCTGGAAAACGGTATTCACAAACGGATGTGATTTCGGCACTCATGCAGAAGATACCGGTATCACCTACGAACATGAAGATAAAACCAAGGCCAAACCGACCACACTGAAAATCAATAAAACATGGAATGATAATAATAATGTTTTTCAGACTCGGCCGGAAACCATTCAAGTGAAAGTACTGCAAGCAACAGTCGGCAGTGATGATTGGAAGTATATTTTAGATTCCGAAACGGAACAGCCTAAAATATATACAGTTTCTGTAGGCGATAACATGATTATCGGGGATGATTTTCCGCAGTGGAAAGCCGTGACAGAAAACGGCGTTACAACTACTGTACGCTATCAGTACAAGATTGAAGAAGTACTGGATGCCGATTCTGCTTATACTGCCGGCGAAGTAGCACCGGTAACAGCAGAGGGAGATACCACATATCTGAATCTGACAAACACCCTTACAAAAGCGGTTTACAACAAAACTCCGGATAAATCTTCGATGAATCAATCTGAGATAACCAAAGTCACCGTTAAGGAAATCGGCGCAGGAAATATCGAAACTGATGTAGATTATTACGTGTTCAAATGGAAGGTGAATTTAAATCTGACGCAGAACACGGCAAGCAGTACCATCAGGACGTTTACGGATACCATGCCGAATGGTTTCATCTATCTGACGGATGCGCTTTGTCAGTCTTACTGGAATAACGATGATTATAAAACTGTTTATTCTTATAAAGACGGTACAAATGCGAAGGCAGGCAATTTCACGGAAGAATATCATTCCGGCGAATCCGTAACGACTTCCGGCAATACGATTACCTTCAAGGTAAGGGAAAACATCAGCACTATCGAGTATTATACAATCATCCGCACGGATGAATTCGAGAGAGCACTGACAAACGGCACAATCACCAACAAGATTCGTTTGCAGGAACAAGGCGAAACTGACCATCCGGCAGTAGTTACCATTACAGATGCTCCCGAAGCGGATAACGAAAACATCAAGAAGATGTACAAGGGCGGAAGTCAGGGAACACTCCGCTATGCATTGGATTTCAATCCGCAGGGAAAGAAACTGTCGAATACAAAATATGTAGACATCACGGATACATTAAAGTATGAGACGGACAGTAATGATACTCTGGATAATCTGAAATTCGCTCTGACGAATCTGAAAGTCTATTCCTACAATGCAGACGGCACTTATACAGAACTCAGCAAGAATGATTATCGTTATTCTGTAAGTTACTCAACTGTAACGGATGTTCAAAGTTTGACGGTAACATCGGGAGGAAGTGCCAAGAGCTGGATAATCGAAGGATGGGAAACTGGAAAAACGGTTACTATTTCTTTTAGTGATGCAGCCAAAGATTATTCACAGTTTTATGTTGAAGAAAAGGACTCATCAAACACTTGGGTTGCTGGAGCATATTTCACTGGAAATAGTGGCAGTGGTAGTTACACTTTTACCGTGAATCAAAATACGAGTAGTATTACTGTTACACAGACAGATGGAAGAAATGCTACTCCAACTGTAAAAGCGAAAACACCCATAAACCTTCCCGAAAGTACTTTAAAAAACACGCCGGCCATACTTCACATCGAAGTGCCCGACCAGAAGTATCTCCGCATTGAGTATACCTACACTGTAACAGGCTATACCGAAGCAGAAGAAAATTCCAATAACAAGACAAATGTCATCGTTTCCAATACGGCATCTTTCCAGACGGAAAATGCCGCCGGATATGACAATTCCAACCGCAATTCCATGAATGTAGACAGCTCCTCGGCAACGTCCAATACAAGAACTTATCCGGAAATCTACAAAGTGGATGCCAATTCACTTTCGATTGATGAACTGGCGGCGAAATTCAAAGTACTGAAATATGACAAAGACAATAAAAAATGGTTTTATGCAAATGCAATCGATACGGTTTCCGGAGATGGTGTAACCGCGCGTGAGATTACATTCGGAACGACAGAATTAGGAAATACCATTGATGTTTCTGAAACTAATTCTCCATCGCTGGTATTTACCACACCGCCGACTGACGGAAGTACACCCCCGATTACAGCAAATCATAAATTCATTCTGGCTGCAA
>JAFUWP010000403.1 GCA_017483405.1 Oscillospiraceae bacterium
AACAGAACCTCGCCGGAATCTTTCTGAATCAGGTCGAGAATGGCTTTTATCAGGGTGCTTTTGCCTGCGCCGTTCTCGCCGATTAACCCCATAATACAGCCCTGCGGAAGTTCCAGACTGATATTTTCGAGCTGGAATCTGTCATAATTTTTAGAAATATTTCTGATTTCAAGTGCGTTCATGATTTATTCGTCCTCCTCATAGAACATAGTAAGCAATTCGACCAGTTTGGAAAGCGGAATTCCGCTTGTTCTGGCGATTTCGGCGGCTTTCAGGAGATGTTCTTCTGCCTGTCGCTGACGTTCCTCCTGATAGAACTGTTTTCCGCCTGCGGAAATGAAACTTCCTCTGCCGACAGTGGTTTCGACAAAGCCGTCACGCTGTAAATCCTCATAAGCCCTCTGAACCGTGATAACACTGATATGCAGTGATTTCGCGAGACTTCTCATAGACGGAATCGGGTCGCCCTGTTTGAGCTGACCGGACATGACCATAGCTTTTATCTGAGAAGTTATCTGTTCATAGATGGGCTGATTGGTATTGGAGCTGATGATAATTTCCAAGTAATCACCTCGTTTTGAATTTTCAGATTGTCTTTAAGTGTACTTATTAACTAAGTACATTATAGCACATCAAAGTACACTTGTCAATAGTTTTTTGAAAAATTTTTCAAAAAAATCAGGAAAGCTGAAATTCAGCCTTCCTGATGATTTTCTCTGTAAGCTTCCATAAATTTCCGATACATCCAGATTCCTACAGGAACGGCAAGTATCCAGAATATCACCGCCGGAAACAAGCCGTTTGTCGCTTCGTCGCAGACGTAGAATGAACCTGTTCCGCCGTTTTCCGTATAGAGCAGATTTCCTTTTTGCTTGAAATAATGCCGGTTTCCGGCATTCAGTTCAGTCATATAAGAGATTTGTTCCTGTTTCCATTGTTCGCCGGCCTGCTGGTCAGCGAACTTATACGTCTGATAAGTTTCATAATCTATCAGTTGAATCACATACGAGTTTGTAACGATATACAATGTTTCGCCCTCATAATGCACAACGGGAATCCCTCTTGAAATGTCAAGCTGAACACTATAAGCATAAGTTACATCATCATAAAGATTCACACAGCGAAAATCATAGCATTGAATGCAGGTTGCCGTCTGATAATTTTCAGAAACATCAAAATTCTGAATTCTTCCGTGCTGTTCCTCTTTTGTAAAAGTAATGCGGAAAGGAATATTTTCAGGATTTTCTTTTACAAGTTCCGGAAATTTTGTCATGATTCTTGCCTCTTATATTACATAAAACCAAGATTCATCCTGTTCAAATTCGGACTGCTGAACAACAGGATGCGCAGACTCGTCATATTTGTATCGTAATTCCTGATTCTTGATGCTGACTCTTGCACCGGCCGGAACGGATTTCGTAATGAACGCATTGCCCCCGATAACGGCATCTTTTCCGACAACCGTTTCTCCGCCGAGAATGGATGCGCCGGAATAGATTGTCACATTATCCTCGATAGTAGGATGACGTTTTTTACTCTTTAAGCTCTGTCCGCCTCTTGTCGAAAGCGCGCCGAGCGTGACACCCTGATAAATCTTGACTCTGCTCCCGATAACGGTCGTTTCCCCGATAACAATGCCTGTTCCGTGGTCGATGAAGAAATATTTCCCGATAGTCGCCCCTGGATGAATATCAATACCGGTTCTGCTGTGTGCGTGTTCCGTCATGATTCTGGGAATCATCGGAACACCGAGTACATGGAGTTCATGCGCGATGCGGTTTACGAAAATCGCATATAACCCAGGGTAAGAATAAATAATTTCGGTTTTGCTATAAGCGGCAGGGTCGCCCTCGAAAGCGGCTTCGACATCGGTTTCGATATATTCGCGGATTTTCGGGATTTTATCCAGAAAAGCAAGTGTCAGTTCCTGTGCTTTTCTGGTGACTTCGATTTCCGGAGAGATTTCATAAAGCGGGTCATAGCGTAGCACGATAGAAACCTGCTTGACTAGCTTATAAATCACATCTTCCAGAAGCATAGATGTCTGATTCCGGACGGTATAAATCTTAACCGAATGACTGCGGAAATACCCTGGGAAAATAATTTTTTTCAGACTGTCAAGAATTTCTTCCAGAACGGCATTATCGGGCAAATCGAAATTCTTGATTTTGTCGATAGTCCGGTTATTCCGGTAATCGTTCAGGATATTGTCAAGCGTCTGATGAATTTGTTCTTCAAAATTCTGCATAGATGAATCACCTCATTGATATTATAGCAGGTTATGACAGGAATGTCAATTTTTTCTGTCGAGATAGGCGCGTAATTTTTCGATGCTGTTTTTGGTATCGTGATAGCCGAGATAATAGAGCGCGCCTAATTTTTCCATATTGCCTTCAAGCCTGCTGATGTCGATGCTCTGAGACGGCGCAATCACAAAGATACGCTTCTGATATTCGAGCTTTAATAATTCTGCACATTGTTTATTATAATTCTCATTGCTTGCGAGAAGGGATGCGGCAAATTTCGGATAATCCCGATAAACAAAATTTTCGGGAGAGAATTTCTGTTCCGGCTTGATGGGTTTCCGATAGTTTCGGGGACGAGTGCGGACGACTACAATATTCTTGAAATTCTGTTTCAAAGCCCATTCGTAGGGGATTTTGCAGCTGCATCCGCCGTCAAGGTAGGGATGTTTGCCAATCATAACCGGTTTCGAGACAAACGGCATGGAGGAAGATGCCGCGATAACTTTAAAGAAATCTTCTCCGGAATTTTTTTCGATATATTCAGGCAGACCGGTATCCAGATTCGTGACAACTGCATAAAGCTGACGTTCTGTTGTATGATAGCGTTTCTTATCCAAATCAGGGATGAAGGGAATTCTGCCGAAAAGAAAATCAAAACCGATGATGCCCTGATTTTTCAGAATGGCTTTTCTGCCGACATAACGGCTGTCATGGCGGTATCGGAGGTTGATACGGGCACTTCTGCCGATTTGTCCTGTGATGTAATTGACGGCATTCATCGAGCCGGCGGAAACTCCGATAGTACACCGGAAATTCATATCTTCTTCCATGAGGGCATCCAGAACGCCATTTGTATAGACTCCGCGGAATGCACCGCCCTCCAGAACGATACAGCCTTCGGTAATAATTTCCGAGGCTCTGCCTTCGGGAAGGCTGTCAATCCCTGAGTATTTCTGTAATTTTTTCATGAATCATCATCCTTTCAGATATATTTATTATAATTCAAATTTTTTTCTGACAGTATCTGCAATGCTGTCATAGCCGAGTGTTTTATGCTGATATTCCGATAATATCACCTGAATTTCATAACATTCCTTCTGATTGGCATACAGAATGAAATCCGTAATGTTTTCCTTTGTGATGAGACTGCTGTTTTCCAGAAGATGCCGGACAGAAGATTCATCCTTGATGAGAATCAGAGAGGAAAACATCAGTTTCAGATTTTGATGTACAAAATCAGAAAGAATCACATCTTCCGGCGATTGCAGAAAGCTCCGGAACAAATATTGATATACATAAGCAATCTGCGGATTCTGCAAATCTTTTTCGGATTTCTGCTGATATGCGGAAACCGCCTGCATGATACAGAAAATCGCATCGGCCGGAAACGCAAAAAGTCCGGAAGAACAGAATTCATCTGTCCGGAAAGATAGTTCCTGAAATGTCAGTTTCCGGATGGACGGACAGTTTTCAAAAGCGCGGTCACTGACGGAAACTGCTGTTTCCGGAATCGTGATTTCTTCCAGAGCGGTACAGTCAGCAAACGCCATTGCTGAAATTTTCTGCACACCTCTGGGAATGTGAATTGCTTTCAGGCCGGTGCAGTGATTGAACATATCACAAGGGATTTCGTCAATTCCTTCTGCAATACTGACACGCTCCAGACTGAAACAACTGTCAAATACACTTGCTCCGATATGTTTTACAGTAGAGGGAATCACAGCATAGCTCATATTTCTGCATTCATAGAATGCAAGTTTTTCTATCGTCTCTGCATTTTCCGGAATCTGAATGCCGGTCAGACTGAAACAACTGTGAAATGCGCCTCTTTCGATAATTCTTAAAGTAGAAGGCAGAACGATATGTTTCAGACCGGAACAGCATCGGAACGAATCACGGCCGATTTTCAGCATGGCTGACGGCATCCGGACAGTTTTCAGATTCTCGCAGTATTCAAAACATTCTTCAGGAATGTCGCACTGTTCCGGAAGAATGGCTTCTTCCAGAGATTCACATCTTGTAAAACAGCCTTTTCCGAGTTCTGCAACAGATTTCAGATTGATTTTTTTCAGGCTTTTGCATCTGCTGAATGCATAGGCTTCAATAACCCGTATATTTTTCGGGAAATAAACTTCTGTTAATTTTTCGCATCCGGCAAAAGCCGATTCTCCAATAGAGACAAGACTTTCCGGAAATCTGACTGATTTCAGATTGTAACAGTTCCCGAATGCGGATTTCCCGATAGTTCTGAGTCCTTCCGGAAAGGTTACTTTTTCCACATTCCGGAGATTATAGAATGCTGAACCGGAAATGCTCCGGATGCCCTGCGGAAGAATAAGTTCTCTTTCACTGGCTGAGATATGACATTCGACAAGCACTTCATTCCTGATGATGAATTTTTCAGGCGAGGGGGATGGCTTTGCAGAAGAAAGTTTCTCATGCAATGTCTGAATCAGGGAATATAATTTTTCTTTCATACAATCAGCTCATTTTCTGAAAAGTTTTACCATATTATTATATACTATTTTGAGATGCTTGTCAAATCATCGAAAACCTCTGCCGTTATGGCAGAGGTTTTTGTTTGTCATCGGGCTGGGCGGTGACGGCATTCGGGTCGATGCCCTCGGTACTTTCCGGCATAAAGAGCGTTTTGAGCGTGGCAAAACAGATTTTAATATCCTGAATCATGCTGGGATGTGCGATATACATCAAATCCATCTGTAATTTATCGCTGGGAGTGGAATTATATTTTCCGTATACCTGTGCATAGCCTGTCAGACCGGCTTTAGCCTGTAGCCGGAGACGGAATTCAGGAATTTCTTCTTCATACTGCGCGGCGATTTCGGGACGTTCCGGCCGAGGGCCTACGACAGACATTTCCCCTTTCAGGATATTGAAAAGCTGAGGGAGTTCATCAATCCGAAAACGGCGCAGAATCCGGCCTGTTTTAGTAACACGGTCATCATCATCACCGGAAGAAAGCCGCGCGATGCCGTCACTTTCGGCATCGGGGCGCATCGAGCGGAATTTCAGAATCCGGAATTCTTTTCCGTCTTTGGTGAGTCTTGTCTGCTGATAGAATACTGTTCCGCCGTCAGACTTGACGGCAATTGCTGTTATCAGCATCACCGGAGATAATAATAATAAAGCTGTGCCGGAAACCAGAATATCAAACAGACGTTTGGTGATAATAAATTCCGGAACAGGCCGATAGCGTTCCACACGCATCAGCGGCAGATGGAACATGTGCATTGTTCTCGCACTGCTCATGAGTAAGTCGCCGGTGCTCGGAATCACGTAGGCAAGAATGTTGTGCTCGATGCAGTATTTCAGAATTCTGTTCCGTTCGTGACTGTGAATATCATAAATAAATACAGTCTGGATGCTGTCATCTATCACGGAAAAGGCATTTTCAAGAAATTCCTGTACGGAACAGGTTTTCACGACATTGAATTTGATGTCCATACCGTATTCAGAAATCAAACTTTCCATTTTTTCTTTCTGATTGTAAATAATCACCGTCCGGAGAGGCGGAAACTTCCGAAAATACCAGATATGCGATACCAGTGACCACAGTGCCGAACATGCCGACTGTGCCAGAAAACAAAGCACCATCGGGAACAGATGCAGAAAGCGGTGTGCCAGAAGATTCAGAATCACAATCATGATGCTGTCCGCAAAGAAAACAGCAAGCATCTGACTGTATACCAGTTCCGAAATTCTCTGCAAAGAAATATGAAACGCATCATAAATCCGGCTGAATGTCAGATACAGAATCATAAACAATATCAGAATCACGGCATATTCGCCATGAGAAAATTCTCCGGTGCTGAATAACTCCCGATAATAAAACGTAAAACAGAAAAACGGAATTGTCATCATTATCAGATTCAGAAATTTAACAGTTCTGACCTGTAAATCATGTTTGATTCCCATATTTTTTCTCCTTTTATCCTGAAATTTAAAAATCAATTACAGTATCTATCATACAACAAAAAGAAATTTTTGTCAATTGCCGGAATCATTCCGGAGAAAATTTTTCTTGACATCTATGTGAATCTGTAGTAAAATAAAATATATAGTGTTTCACTATGTATTTCTGAAAAAAATAAAGGCGGTTAAGACTATGAATGTATATGATATGCAGCAGAAAATTCTTCAGCTCAAAAAGGAAAAGGATGTCTGTATTCTCGCGCACAGCTATGTGGCAAGAGAAATCAGCGAAATTGCCGATTTTACCGGCGATTCCTACGGCCTGAGCGTTCAGGCGGCCAAAGTCCCGAATCAGACCGTTCTGATGTGCGGTGTCCGGTTTATGGCCGAAACCTGCAAAATCCTCTCCCCAGAAAAGCGAGTTCTGCTCTCGAATCCGCTTGCCGGCGGTCCTATGGCCGAACAGATGGATAAAGATATGATTTCCCAAGTCAAGGAAATGTATCCGGATTATCTCGTCATGGCTTATGTCAATACTACAGCGGAACTCAAAACCATTGCGGATGTCTGTGTGACATCTTCTTCCGCGGTGCAGATTGCGAAAGCTGTCGAAAGCGATAAGATTTTATTTATTCCTGACTGCAATCTCGGCGCATTTGTCGCCAAGCAAGTTCCCGAAAAGACATTCAAATTATTGCAGGGCGGATGCCCCATTCATGCGGCAGTCAAGCCCGAAGCAGTCAAGCAGATGAAGGCACTCCATCCCGAAGCCTTAGTTCTGGTGCATCCGGAATGTGTTCCGGCAGTCACCGAACAGGCCGATTATGTCGGCTCTACGACCGGAATCATGGCTTATGCAAAGAAATCCGATGCCAAAGAATTCATCATCGGCACGGAAATCAGCATTGCAGAACATTTACAGTATGACTGCCCTGATAAGATGTTCTATCCGCTGACGAAACACCTCATCTGCCCGAACATGAAATCCACAACTCTCGTAGATGTCTACAGAAATCTGACAGGCGAATTCGGCGAAGAAATCCAGCTCGATGATGAAACCATCCGTCTCGCCAGAAGATGCATCGACAATATGATTAGATTAGGCGGTTGATGCTATGAGTCAGAAAGCGATGATTGCCATGAGCGGCGGTGTGGACAGTTCTGCGGCCGCTCTGCTGATGCTCGAAGCCGGTTATGAGTGTATCGGCGTGACAATGCAGTTATTCCATAACGAAGATGCAGGCATTCCAAGAGAAAAATCCTGCTGTTCGCTCAGTGATGTCATGGATGCAAAATTAGTTTCCAGCAAGCTGGGGATGCTGCATTATGTATTCAATTTTTCGGATAAGTTCCGCGAAACTGTCATGACAAGATTTTCTCAGAGTTACGAAAAAGGCGCAACACCGAACCCTTGTATCGACTGCAACAGATTCCTCAAATTCGATGCGATGGTACAGCGTATGCATGAGATGAATTTTGATTATGTCGTTACCGGACACTACGCAAGAACCGAATTCGATGAAGTTTCCGGCAGGTATCTGCTGAAAAAGGGCATCGATGAAACCAAAGACCAGAGCTATGTATTATATTCGCTCACGCAGGAACAGTTAAAGCATATCCGGTTTCCGCTGGGAACGTATCACAAGACCGAAATCCGCGCGATTGCCGAAAAAGCCGGATTCGTGAACGCGCACAAAAAAGACAGTCAGGATATTTGCTTTGTTCCTGATGGTGATTATGCTGGTTTTCTGGAGCGTTTCACGGGGAAAACCTATCCGGCAGGTGATTTTGTCGATACTTCCGGTAATATTCTGGGTCAGCACAAAGGAATTATTCACTATACAGTCGGTCAGCGGAAAGGCTTAGGCATTGCCGCGAAATATCCGCTCTATGTGCAGGAAATCCGTACAGATACCAATCAGGTGATTTTAGGCAAAAATGAAGAATTATTTTCTAATTCGCTGACTGCGGATGATGTCAATCTGATTTCTGTCGATAATCTCACAGAGCCTTTGGAATGTTCTGCTAAAATCCGGTACAGGCATCCGGAACAGCCCTGCACGGCATGGCAGACGGCGGACGGCATCCTGCATGTCAAGTTCGATGAACCGCAGAGAGCTATCACAAGAGGACAGGCCGTTGTGCTATATCAGGGCGATAATGTTGTCGGCGGAGGAACAATCCGATAAAATCAAAAACCGGAGTGAAATCCACTCCGGTTTTATTCAGTCTTTATGATGCACGTTAAGATGTAGTTTTTCTTTGAATTTTTCCTTATCGAAGTGCAAAGTGTGATAACGCTCCAGCATTTCGCTCATGGGGGTTCCGGTGTGCAGAGAAAGCAGAAAGTTCGGCTTTTTGGTTTTATGTTCGGAAAGATGCTGATAAATATCTTCACGCAGTTCCTCCAGCCGGATGATAATTTCATGTTCCTCGGCGAACAGCCGGAGTTTCCGCATCAGCTGGATGGAATAAGCCAAATCAATCACGAAAATACCATAGAAAAAGCCAATCCCGAACGAAAATGCCAAGTTCTGCGCCAGCCATGCCAGAGCCGATAAAATATGCGGATGGACAAAGAAATAATAAATCGCACTCAAAAGCATCCAGAAAAATGAATATAACGGACATATCATGCCCTGAATGTTTCCCCAGCGGTCGGTATAATCCCAGAGCCGGATTTTTGTCACTTTCAGGCTGATGACACCGACAAAGTATTCCAGACAGGTGATAGCTATCGCCATGATGATGAATAATAACAGCTTCCGGATGCCGAGCAGTTCCGAAGGCATAGCATCTTCAATCTGCGCCAGCAGATACAGCATGCAAAGGCTCATGCCGTACAGAGGCAGGCAAGGGCCTGTCAGGAATCCAGGGTTAACCCAGTGTTTCTGCGAAACGAATCGTCTGTAGATGACCTCAATGCCCCAGCCTATCATACTGCCGATGGCAAACAGAAATGTCAGAATCAGAAAATAACTCATGCCAGCCAGTCCGTCCCGAATCTTCCGGCGAGGATGTCACAGAGGACTAATGCGGTAATGCTGTCCACCACGACACGCGCCCGATGAATGATAGCAGGGTCATGTCTGCCCTTGATTTCGAGTACGGCATTTTCATTTTTGAAGAAATCAACCGTATTCTGCGCCTGATAAATCGAAGGAGTCGGCTTGACGGCGCACTGAAACAGAATCGGCATACCGTTGGTGATTCCGCCGTTGATGCCGGCATTGTGATTGGTTTCAGTGATGACGGAATCATTCTGCATCCGGAAGGGGTCATTATATTCACTTCCGAAGCCGTTGACCATATCGAAGGCATTTCCGAACTGAACGCCTTTCACGGCCGGAATGCTGAACAGTGCATGTGAGAGAAGGCCTTCCACGGTATCGAACCACGGTTCGCCGATGCCGGCAGGCA
>JAFUWP010000404.1 GCA_017483405.1 Oscillospiraceae bacterium
CGGTGCAGGCGCAGCAGGTTTTGACCCGAACATGGGCGCGCAGAACTTTACCGAACAGACCGAAAGCAACAATGATGATGATGTCATTGATGCTGACTTTACAGAAACCTGATTTTAAAAAATAGTAACCGCTTGGGGCAGAAAATGAAACACTTCTCTGCCCCTTACCGGATTTGATTCGATTTTGAAAGGAGTGCCGCACGGCGGCGGATGAGTATGGCTGAAAAACGTGATTATTATGAAGTTCTGGGTATCCAGAAGGGGGCAAGTGAGGATGAAATCAAAAAAGCTTATCGAAAGATGGCGAGAGAAAACCACCCCGACCTTCATCCCGAAAAGGCAGACGAATGCGAAGAAAAGATGAAGGAAATCAATGAGGCTTATGCTGTGCTGTCCGACCCCGAAAAACGTCAGAAATATGACCAGTTCGGTCACGGCGGTTTAGAAGGCGGCATGGGCGGTATGGACGGCTTCGGCGGATTTACCGGAAGTTACGGCGACATGAGCGATATTTTCGAGAGCGTGTTCGGCGGTATCTTCGGCGGCGGAGGCGGTTCGTTCCGCAGCAGCGGAAATGCTGCTAATGCGCCCAGACGCGGCCGCGATGTGCTTACCAGTGTGAATATCAGCTTTATGGATGCCTGCAAAGGTACTTCGCAGGAAATTACAGTCGCACATCAGGAACAGTGTACCGCCTGCGGCGGCAGCGGTGCAGAAGCCGGCTCAAAACCGGAAACCTGTCCTAACTGTCAGGGACGCGGTACGGTCAGAGTGACCCAGCAGACTTTCTTAGGCACAATGTCTTCGACAAATCCATGCCCGAACTGTAACGGCAAAGGGACTGTCATCAAGAATCCGTGCGGAAAGTGTAAGGGCATGGGACGGGTTCGCGTACAGAAACGCGTTAACCTGAATATTCCTGCCGGCATCGATAACGGCCAGACACTCCGCGTTTCCAATGAGGGTGACTGCGGTATCAACGGAGGACCTGCCGGCAATCTGAATGTGGAAGTCAGTGTCCGTCCCCATCCGATTTTCAAGAGAAGCGGTTTCGATGTCGAATGTGATGTGATGATTACTTTCGCACAGGCCGTGCTTGGTGATACCATCGAAGTACCTACTATCGATGGCAGTGTCAAGCTGAATATCCCCGAAGGCACACAATCCGGCACAAGACAGCGTCTGAAAGGCAAGGGCATCAAGCGACTCCAGCGCGAAGGCCGCGGCGACCAGTATGTCACCCTGAAAGTCGAAGTTCCTAAGAACCTCAGCAAGAAACAGAAAGAACTGCTCAAAGCTTTTGAAGATTCTCTTGAAGATAAAAACTATCCCAAGAAAAAAAGCTTTAAAGACAAACTGAAAGAACTGTTCAGTTAAGCGCAATGATTACATGAAAAAAGCCTTTTCTGCCCTGCACAGGCAGAAAGGGCTTTTTTTGAAATAAGGCTTGTATTTTGCAGAAAGATATGCTATAATATTCTTATTGATAATTATCAGACCAGCGAAAGGCGGAAACAGATATGCTATATATGGAAAATCATATCGGCAGGATTACATTTTCAGATTATTATCTCCGGCAGCTGACAGAGCAGACCGTGCTTCAGTGTTTCGGCGTTGCCGGTTTTGCACAGGTAACCGCGGCGGACAGAATCTTTGAACATCGGAACAGCCCTATTGTCATCACTGCAAGAAATGACAGGCTTGTGATTGATATTCATGTCCGCATCATCTACGGCGTGAATATTCCCGTTGTCGTGCGGGCACTGATGCATAAAGTGGAATTCGTCATTGAAGATGCTGTCAGAATTCCCGTTTCACATGTGCGCGTCTATGTGGACGAAGTTGTAGAACCATAACAGAAGGAGTATGTGATTTATGAATGGCAAGATTTTGAAGGACGCTCTTTGCAGTGCCGCTGTCACAATCGAACAGAACAGAAAAAAAATTGATGAACTCAATGTCTATCCCGTACCGGACGGCGATACCGGTACGAATATGTCTATGACAATGACTTCCGCAAGGAGAGCACTCAGCGTTCTTCCGGATGATACCCTGATTGGCGAAGTCGCCGAAAAAGCCGCCTCCGCTATGCTCAGAGGCGCAAGAGGAAATTCCGGCGTGATTCTGTCCCTGTTGTTCCGCGGATTCGCCAAAGGCCTCGCAGATGTCGAGGAGGCACAGGGAAAGGATATTGCAAATGCCGTGGAAATCGGTGTGCAGGCCGCTTACAAATCTGTTATGAAGCCTACCGAAGGTACTATCCTGACAGTCGCCAGAATGGGCGCACAGCAGGGCAAGGCCATCGCGCAGGAAAATAATGACCCTGTCGCCGTCTGGGAGGAAATTTGCAGAGCCGCATCCGAAGCACTGGATAATACTCCCGAACAGCTCCCGATTCTTAAAAAAGCCGGTGTTGTAGATGCAGGCGGTAAGGGCTTGCTAACTATCTGGCAGGCGATGCTTGATGTCTTCCACGGTCAGACTCCTGCTGAACCCGTGCAGGAAGTCCGCCGCGCACAGGAAACTATCGCCATCGGCAGAGTTGACCTCGATGAGGAAATTAAATTCACCTACTGTACGGAATTTATTGTCGAGAAGAAGAAGGATTGTCCTGACCCCTTCAAACTTCGGGCATATCTGGAAACCATCGGTGACTGCGTTGTCGTTGTGGATGATGACCAGATTATCAAAGTGCATGTGCATACCGACAACCCTGGAAATGCACTCCAGAAAGCACTGGAATTCGGCCAGTTTGTGAATGAACCCAAGCCCAAGATTGAAAATATGCGCATCCAACATGCCGGACGCGTCAGAGAGGCGCATAACGCCGCGCAGGATGAAACCTACGTCAGAGCCGAACCCGAACAGCCTTTCGGATTTGTTGCAGTTGCCGCCGGTGACGGCATCGAGAACATGTTCAAAGACCTCGGCACGGACTGCGGCGGATGTATGGTTGTCAGAGGCGGACAGACGATGAATCCTTCAACAGAAGATATTCTTCGGGCAATTCATGCGACTCCGGCAAAGACCGTTTTCGTTCTGCCGAATAATAAAAATATCATCATGGCCGCAGAACAGGCCGTCAGCCTCGCTGACCGGAATGTCTGCGTACTTCCTACCAGAACCATTCCGCAGGGCTTGACCGCGCTGATGTCATTCGACAGCACCCTCGATGCAGAAGGCAACCGCATCGCCATGACAAAGGCTTTTGAAAAAGTCGAAACCGGACAGATTACATTCGCCGCCCGTGATTCCGAACTCGAAGGGCATAAAATCCGTCAGGGTGAAATTCTCGCGCTCGAAAACGGAAAACTTGCTTTCACCGATAAGGATTTGAATCATGCCGCTTACAAGCTGACAAAACGTCTTGTTCACGGCGAAACGAAATTTATTACCGTCATCTACGGCGAAAGCGTGGATGAACAGACTGCTGAACAGCTCTGTGATAAGTTACAGGAGAAATTCGGCGAAAAAATCGAAGTCATGGCCAGCAGCGGCGGACAGCCGGTATATTCTTATATTATTTCTACTTCCGTAGAATAATTTAATTTAATAGCTAAAACAAGGGAGCAGCTTATGGAGAAATTATTTCTTTCAATCGAAAATCTGAAAAGCGTCAGCAAAACCAGATGCAAGGTCTATCAGAAAATCGGTGTGCTGACTCCCTATGATTTATTGTACTATCTGCCGAGAGCTTATAAAGATTATCGCGAGCCTGTCGCGGTGGCTGATGTTCTGCCGGATTCGCAGAATGTTGTGAAAGTGACTATCACCAGAAAACGAAATCCTGTCTATACCAGTCGGGGAATGCAGATTTTCCATGCCGATGCTGTTGATGATGACGGTACAGAACTCGGCATTACTATCTTTAATCAGAGATTTACGTTTCAGGCACTCGAAACCGGAAAAAGCTATATCATGTACGGGAAGATTGTCGATAATTCTCATGAGAATCGTTTTGAGATACAGAATCCTCAACTTCTCAAAGATATGGAAAATCCCATTGAAGCCGTCTATCCGCAGACAGCCGGCCTCACCAGCCCGATGGTCAGGACAAATATCAAAGAATGTCTTCAGATGCTGGATACTCTGCCATTTGAGACACTTCCGGCCGTTCTGCGCGATAAGTTTCAGCTCATGTCTCTGCCGAAGGCACTGCATACCGTACATCAGCCGGAAACCCTCGAAGCTGTTGACGATGCCAAGCGAAGAATCGCGTTTGAAGAACTGCTCCGGCTCGAATTAGGCTTGTCTCTGCTCAAAATCAGAGCCGAAAAGAAAACAGAATATCCCATGCAGATAATAGATATGACTCCGTTTCGGGAGAGTCTGCCGTTTTCGATGACCTCCGCACAGGAAACCGCCGTGCAGGAAATCATCAGGGATATGTCCGGCAGTTCGCCGATGAATCGTCTCTTACAGGGCGATGTCGGAAGCGGTAAGACGGCTGTCGCGGCGGCGGCATGTTATTTCTGCGCGCAGAATGGCTGTCAGAGCGTTCTGATGGCCCCTACTGAGATTTTAGCCGAACAGCATTATAAGACCCTCACGGGCTTTCTGGAAGGGCTTGGCATCCAGGTCGCGCTCCTGACAGGCTCACTCACTCCGAAACAGAAAAAAGCCGTCTGCGCTGAAATTGCAGACGGCTCGGTTCAGGTGATTGTCGGCACTCATGCCGTATTTCAGAAAGCTGTCGAATATCAGAAATTAGGACTGGTCATCACCGATGAACAGCATCGTTTCGGAGTCGCCCAGCGGAACGCGCTCGCCGAAAAAGGCGGTGCGCCTCATAAACTTGTTATGTCCGCGACTCCTATCCCCAGAACCCTCGCCCTGATGATATACGGCGATTTGGAAGTCTCCGTGCTCAATGTGATGCCGAATGGCCGTCTCCCCGTTCAGACTTATGCTGTCACCGGAAAGCTCCGGAATCGCGCCGTTAATTTCATGATTCAGGAACTCCAGCAGGGCAGACAGGCTTATATTGTCTGTCCGGCCATCGCCGAAAATGAAGATTCTGATTCGGAATTGAAAGCCGTCACTGCCTATGCCGGAGAAATCAGTAAAAATCTCCTGAAAGACTGGAAAATCGCCGTTCTGCACGGTAAAATGTCCCCTCAGGAAAAAGAAGATGCGATGAAAAAATTCCATCAGCATGAAATTGATGTCCTTATCTGCACGACTGTTGTGGAAGTCGGTGTGGATGTTCCGAACGCGACTGTCATGCTGATTGAAGATGCCGAACGCTTCGGATTGTCTCAGCTTCATCAGCTTCGGGGGCGTGTCGGAAGAAGTTCTCTCCAGAGCTATTGTATTCTGGTAACTGAACATGCTACCGAGGATGCCAAAGAACGTCTCAAGCTCCTCAGCAGTACGACAGACGGCTTTCAGGTCGCCGAAGCCGATTTGCAATTGAGAGGCCCTGGGGATTTCTTCGGCAGTATGCAGCATGGTCTGCCGCCGCTGAAACTCGCAAAGCTTACCGATACCAGAATGCTCCGCGAAGTACAGGAGGCCGCACAGTATCTGCTGGCAGATGACCCGAATCTACAGAAAGAAGAACATTCTGCCCTGTATATGGATATTCTGTATCTGTTTTCAAAATACGGTATGGATGGCCTGAATTAGCAGAAATATCTATTTTCAACAGAAAATTCATATTTGCTTTATATAATTTTCACAAACTCAAATTTTTTTGAAAAAAACTGTTGACAAATGGAATGATTTGTGATATACTGTAATAGTCGCAAGGAGATAAGAACAAAAAACTTAAAGCCGATGCGATAACGGACGGTGGGAGCTTAGCTCAGCTGGGAGAGCATCTGCCTTACAAGCAGAGGGTCACAGGTTCGAGCCCTGTAGCTCCCACTCAAATTTGGCCTGGTAGTTCAGTTGGTTAGAACGCCGCCCTGTCACGGCGGAGGTCGTGAGTTCGAGTCTCATCCAGGTCGCCAATGCTTCTGTAGCTCAGTCGGTAGAGCAAGGGACTGAAAATCCCTGTGTCGACGGTTCGATTCCGCCCGGAAGCACCATTCATGCGGATTTAGCTCATCTGGTAGAGCGCCACCTTGCCAA
>JAFUWP010000405.1 GCA_017483405.1 Oscillospiraceae bacterium
ATACTATATGTCGCAAGTGCCATATTTTCATCATGAAACAGGAAGTTCCCCAAATCGAAAAAGATTTTAATCATGAACGTGTGCGCCAGCGGATGATGATTCGAGAGGGCTTCATTGCCTTCTGCCTGATTCAGTTCCGAAATGGAATCGGCAGTGACTTCTGCCGGATACAGATACAGAAAATACGGAAACCAGCAGAGAAACATCAGGCCGACAGACCCCCAGAATATCAGATTTTTTTTCTTCTTGGTGAGCACCGGCGGGGGAGTATTCAGGTCAGCATTCCGGATTCTGTCATACAGCACGGCCGTCAGTGCGGTGAAAAACAGGAAAAATCCGATTGTCATGGCTATCGTTTTCAGAAGTTTCTGAGTTTCATATTCTGCATAACAATAGAATGTCATCTTCCTGAGCCACAGAAACAACATGAACAGAATTCCGCATGTTACCGATGCAAAAGATAATTTCTTATCATAGTGTATCTGCAATGCCTGCCGGTACAGCGGACAGAGCAGAAATAAAAATATCACCGAAAATACATTCGATGTCTGAAAATCCAGAAAATAACAGAATCCTGCACCCGTCACAACAGATGCAATCACCGGCAGAAACTGCCCTAATACCGGATAGTTTTTGATTTTTTCCATCATGATGCCACATCCTCTTTCAGTGTTTGATAGCGTTCACTGCACTGATGCAGTGCAAGTTCAAAATCCTGCCGGTTTTTCTGCACGATACAGCTCAGAATCATCCCCGAAAAAAATGACAGAAGTGATGCTGTCATCGTAAATCCGCAGACTATCAGTGTCGGGAATCGGGCTACCAGCCCCGTAGCAAGATATTCCGAAAAAACCGGTATGAAAAATATCAGCGAAATCACAAACAGAATCAGCGAAATCATCCCGAAAAACGGCATCGGTTTGTAATTTTTATATAATCTCGCAATCGTGAACAATACTTTCATGCCGTCAGAATAGGTATTCAGTTTGGATTCACTGCCTTCCGGCCTGTCCCGATAGGAAATCACAATATTTTCCGTTTGCAGATTCTTGTCAATCGCGTGAATGCTCATTTCGGTTTCGATTTCAAAGCCCTTCGACAGTACCGGAAACGTCTTCACAAACTGAAAGCTGAATGCTCTGTAACCCGTCATGATGTCTTTAATATCGCTGTGAAAGAAAAAATTAATGCTCCGGCGGACGATGCTGTTCCCGAAATTATGAAACTGTCTCTTGTTCTCCGAAAAATAAGTAGAGGATAACCTGTCTCCAATGGCCATGTCCGTCCGGCGCAACAATACAGAATCCGTAAGTTTTCGGGCATCTTCGGCCGGATAGGTATCATCCCCGTCAGCCATGAGATAACATTCGGCATCAATTTCGCGGAACATCCGCCGGATGACATTGCCCTTGCCCTGCTGATATTCCTGCCGGACAACTGCACCGGCTTTTTGGGCGATTTCAGCGGTTTTGTCTGTTGAATTATTGTCATATACATAAATCACGGCTTCGGGGAGCGCGTTCCGGAAATCGGCAACGACTTTCCCGATGGTCTTTTCTTCGTTATAACAGGGAATCAGCACCGCGATTTTATCCAGCTTTCCGCTTGGATTCATAACGCATCACCTCTTGATTTTGTCTTTTTATTATAACACACCGGTCATATTTTGTCAATATTTTCTATTCATCCTGCACAAACCGGAAAATCAGAATTTGTGCTTGTATCACAAAGATAAAAATTATCCGTATTTTTTGAAAAAAACTATTGACTTTTTCCAAAACTTGTGTTATAATAAAACCATGATAAAGGATTGCAGTCCCCAAGTCAGAAACCAGATGCTTTCCGGAAGTGAAAGCAAATTTATAGGAATCCCTGCTTAACGGCACAAGAATCCGGCTGTTG
>JAFUWP010000406.1 GCA_017483405.1 Oscillospiraceae bacterium
CCCTTCACGCCTTGCAAAAGTATTCAGCGGACACTGCGTAAAATGATAATAATAGCCGTCTTTGTGCTTGGATTCATCAAAATTGAAATCCCATGAATATTTTTGATACTGCGGATGTTCTTCCAGCCACTGTGCATTTTTCAGCATCGCATTTTTGATAGATGCAAGGCCTTTCTGCTGATTGGCATTGATGAATAGCCCTGTCAATTTCAGCGGTTTGAACTGCATGACTTCTTTTGAGATTTCACGGAGTGCCTTGACAGTAATTTTTCCTTCGGCGGCTTTCCAGACAGCGATAAATACAAAACTTGTATAGACATTCGATGCCATCGGATTTTCTGCGCCTATATCATCCATGCGATTCAGCAAATCTCTGTAAATTGGTTTTGCTTTCTTCATGACCTGTTCAGCAAAACCTTTTTGGTAATGCCATTTCAATGACCTCTTAACGAGAGGTGCAAGCATCAGCCAGTATTTTCTGGTATATTTCATCATAATAAAGCCCTCACTTTCTGATTTCAGATTGTATCATTCGCCTGATGATACGGATTTCTGCAACAATCAAACGGTCGATGGTTAGCTTTCGCTAATCTAATTATATTATAGCACTTTCTGAATCACAAATCAAGCATATTTAAAAAATCCATTCGCGGAAACAGAACATATTCTGCTCTTATTTCAGTAAAATTGAAATTATCATCACTAATCCGGCGACAATTGCCGCTCCGATAATCCATATCAGCGACAGAATACAGCGTTTTTTCAGCACTTGTTTCCAAGTCTGCACAAAAAGCAAATCCTCTGTTCCGGCGATAATCCAGAATTTGCTGTGCCCTACCCAGAGTTTATCAATCACGATGCCGTCATACCAGTTCATGACTTCTAAAAACAATAATGCCTGTAAATAAGCCGTTTTGAAAGACTCCACCCGATTCCATAAGCCGATAATCAACAGTAATGCAGTCAGCATGACAAGATAGAACAAAATCATAAAATTCCGCCGTTTTTCGGCGATTGTTTCTCTTGTGATAAGTCCGATTTCTACTGCACGTTCCTGTACAGACTTCGGATAGAAATACAGTCCGTCCAATGCACCGCCCCGAACGGAATATTTTACCATGCCTGTGAATAACAAGCAATACAGTACTAACTGAATCAGTAATTTCATGTTCATCCCTCCGTTATACCAGAAAGGACAGTCCCAGAAACATGACTGCTCCGGCGAGATTTCCTGCTCCGACTATCCTGAACGGCGAAAGTATCAGAAATAACGGCAGAACATTGAAGATACAGCTCCATTGCGGAAGATTTGTCTGCCCCGTGATGACAGCAATCAGAAATGCTACAGAAAAAATCAGCATACCAATCAGATAAATATACATCGTTGCAGAGGTCTTTTTGAAAAATTCAAGAATGATTTGTCTTGCTTTTTCGGTTCGGCCGAGATTGATATAAAACCATTCCACTGCACCGCAGAATACATGATGTGCCGTTCCGGAAATGAGATAAGCAATCGCAGATGCAATGATGATTCCGGCATAGACCGCCGAAAATTGTTTCATCCACTCATACAGACCGAGATAGCCGAAAAATATCATTGTAAGCGCAACAACTCCTAAAAGCATGGAAATCAAGGGATTTTTCAGAGGCATTCCGTCAAACAGTTCCGCCATGCGATGGTTATCCTGAATATCTTTTATCTGAAAGCGTCCTTTTGGTGTATAGGTGATAATCCAGTCACACCGCCAGCAGAGGAGATGTCCGATAAAGGCAGTCAGAAACAGAAATTTTATCAGTGTCATAAATTCACCTGCTTTCCGTCATGAAAATTTCTGAGAATCCATGAAACGATTGATGATTTTCAGAAAAGTATCCGGATGGAATACCATAGCAAGATGACCGCCCTCAATCTTCCGGACAACAGCAGGTGACGGCATGATACGGATAAGAGCCTCTTTAATGTCATCCGTGAAAGTGGTATCATCATCCGGTTCGATAATAAGAACACGACCTTTCAGAAAGGCAAAATCTTCTTTATGATGTGTCCCCATACAATTCCGCAAATCGGCAAGCAGAGAGGTCATGTGACAGAAATATTCCTTTGTCATATCCGGTTTTAACTGCTCCATCATGTCTTTAACGGCTTTGTATGTTTCCGGTTTGTCTTTGAGATACTTTCTGAATGCGAGATTCATCACGGCTGGGAGCAAGAACATGGGAAACTTCCGATACATTTTATAGCGTTTCTGTTCTTTTTTGGCATTCAGCATTCCGACCATACATTCCATGCCTTCAAAGCTGATGTCATTGGAAAGCGAAGCAGTAGAAGTCAGCAGAAGTCCTCTGACCACTTCCGGATGTCTTTTGGCAATTATCTGCGCCATTAAACCGCCGTAGGATTGTCCCCAATAATAGACATTTTCGGCTTTCAGATATTTTATCAGTTCTGCAATGGCATCCGCAGTAGCTTCATTTCCCTTGAAATCCATCGGATAATTGAACGAAATCAGGGAATAGCGTTTCATAAAACTTCTTGCAAGTATGAAAAATCCGTCTGCCATTCCAGAACCGCCTGCCAGCATGACGATTGTAGCCTTCACTTCCGGATTGGGATTTTTATAATAACGGTATTTGAAATTTCCGCCTGACAGTTTCACCGTCCGCACCGGAGCTATTCTGTTATAATAGGCAAATTCTTTTTTCATATCTATCTGTGAAAAATCCATGATATGTATCCTCCTTTGGAAAAATAAATCAGATAATTTTATTTTAACATAAAATTATGAATTTTTCATGACATGTTTCTATACTGAAACTTTCCGGCCAGATATTGTATTCCCGTTTTTCAGTATTGCTGTATGCATATCATGACTGAATTTGCAATAAATTGCTTAAGATTTGCTATTGCATTACAGAGCTATATCAGGTATAATAAGGATATAAAAATACAGCAGTATGCTACAGGGGGAATTGATTATGAAATATAAAAAAATCAGTGCAGTATTATTATCATTCGCTATGGTTCTGTCATCGGGAGCGGTTCTGCCGGTATCTGCCGAAGAAGAATATCTGGCCCGTGATTATTACAGCTACGGTGTCAGTCAGGATTATATGACGAAATATCATTCTGCTACTTCGGAACATTTCCAGATTTTCTGGGGAAACAACGACCAGACCGGACTGGTAAATGATAACTTTATCCGCATCAATCTGGAATATCTGGAAAAATACCGCGATGTCTATGTCAATCAGCTCGGCATGGATGAGGGCGCGACTTCCATCACCAATCCGGACGGCAAAAAATACAAGACAAATGTCTATCTGACTAAGACCGGCCTTCCGGATTTTGCTGAAGGATGGGCATATATGGGCGCGGAAGCTTTCACCGGATTTGCATTTCTTCTCTGCGACCCTGCGGCATTGGTGCAGGAAGACGGCAGAAGCTCCGAAGCTCTGCCTCATGAGTATGGTCATGTACTGACGTATCATCAGAAAGCATGGGTTGACCAGAGTATTTCAGGCCCATGGTGGGAAGGTTTAGCAAACTGGTTTCGTGAACAGTATTTTCAGACGCTGGATAACCCGAAAACTGAATTTTTCCTTCCCTATCTGCGCAATATGAATCTTACAATTCCTTATGGAAGAATGTACTATGAAATGTGGCCGTTTCTCCAGTATCTTACCGATAATCCTGACAGTATGGATGAATTCGGTCAGACATTTGTTGCCCGTATGATTTCCGAAGCACAGCCGAATGAATATCCGTTTGATACGATTCAGCGGCTTTCCGGATGCGATATGAAAGAACTTATGGGAAATTTCGCACGGCGCATGGCAACACTGGATTTCAACGGCAAGGCGGTATTCAATCAGGCATTGCAGAACGCTCTGAATGACCCGTATGTCTGGCAGCTTATCTATACTAATATGGAACAAGCTCCCGATAAAGAAAATACATGGCTAGTTCCTGCTGAAAAAGCTCCCATGCAGACCGGATTGAATGTGATTCCTCTGGAAATAAATGACCGTGAAATTACCGTAACACTCCGAGGCATCTCCGATGCGGAAGGCGCAGACTGGCGAGCCTGCATTGTCGCAGAGGGCGCAGATGGTGTGACAAGATATTCTCCTCTGTTCGGAGAAGGCACACAGACCTATCAGCTTGACGGAACAGAAACCGCATTATACCTGACCGTAGCGGCAACCCCTGATACGATTATTCCGAACAGTGCCTTCGATAAAGCTGAAAACGGCGACCAGCATTCCTATACGAAAGGCGATTATAAACGCCGTTATCCTTATGAAGTAGAAATTACAGGTGCTGTTCCGATGCATCGGAATATTACAGCGAATGTCGCCGGTCACCGACATGCCAACGGAGGCGGCTTTGTCGCAGACAGCGCAAGAGTTGCTGATACTGCCTATATTGGCGCAGATGCTATGATTCTTGGAAATTCCGTTATTTCGGACAATGCTGTGATTACGGATTATGCAGTTGTGAATAATGCATCCGTTTCAGATAATGCCAAAATATCCGGATATGCAGTTCTTTCAGGAAACTGGTGGAATTCAGCAGTTTCTGCTTCGGGTAATGCAAAAATCGGTGAAAATGCAGTTATCACCGGTGCGGCAAAAGTTTCCGGTCATGCGAGAGTGATGGGAAATGCATGGCTCATGGATGAATATCAGGCAACTGATAATGCGACTGTCAAAGGCACTGCCTACTGCTACGGAAGCGGAATCGCCTCCGGTCAGGCGATTCTGGATGGTGAATTCTATAACGACCAGTCGATTTCTCATGGCGCGGCGTTTGGATGGCTCGAATCTGAAAGTTATAATCAGAATCTTCCCTATACTGACGGCCTGTATGTCGGTTA
>JAFUWP010000033.1 GCA_017483405.1 Oscillospiraceae bacterium
ATCCTGAAACAATATCAGCCCAGAGGCATCCTCCACTGTTTCAACAGCTCCGCCGAAACGGCGAAGGAATTACTCAAGATTCCGGATTTGTATTTCAGTTTCTCCGGCGTTATCACTTATTCCAACGTCCGGAAACCTCTCGAAGCCCTTCGGGTGCTCCCTCCTGAACGAATCCTCATCGAAACGGATTCCCCCTATCTCGCGCCCGAACCCTTCCGCAAACGCCGCTGTGACAGCACCATGATTACCCTGACAGCCGAAAAAGCCGCGGAAATCAAACAAATCCCCGTACAGGATTTTATTACAATCTGCTGTGAAAATGCCTGCCGTATCTTCCGTATTTGATAATTTGCTGAAAATCTTCCGCAAACTATTGACTTTATCATTATTTTGTAATATAATATTAATGATTGTCGTGAAATACGGCTGATTCTTAAAAAATTTTTTAAAAAATCCAAGTCAAAACAGGAGGTTACACAAACGTGAACAAACGAATCGGAAAACCCGTCTTTTTCGTGGCTTTTGTCCTGATTATCGCGTTCGCCCTCACAACCGTGTTCGGCGTGGCGACCTATAACGGCGACATCAAGCACACATGGGTTCACAGTCTCGAAGACATCCGCCTCGGTATCGACATTCAGGGCGGCGTAGATGTGACTTTTGAACCCGATGACGGCGTAGAAGCTACAGATGAACAGATGGACGCTGCTTTGCAGGTCATCAAGCTCAGACTTACCAATCTTGGTATCAATGACAGTGAAACTTATGTGGATTATAATAATGACCGCATTATTGTCCGCTTTCCGTGGCAGTCCGGCGAGGAAAATTTCGACCCTGCCGCCGCTGTCAACGAACTCGGCCAGATGTCAGAATTAACATTCCGCTATGGTTCTGATATTTCCGGTGAAGTCATTCTCACCGGTTCAAGCGTGGATACCGCTACCCCAGGTTATGACCAGCAGAATGACCAGTGGGTCGTTCAGCTGAAACTCAACGATTCCGGTAAAGAAGCTTTTGCTACTGCGACTACTACGCAGGCCGCCAACAGCGGTTATATCTCTATCTGGATGGATGAAACCTGCATCTCAAACGCGACTGTCAATGAAGCCATCACCAGCGGTGAAGCTGTTATCTCCGGCAGTTTCACTTCCGAAACCGCTAAACAGCTCGCTGACCAGATTACTTCCGGCGCGTTGCCGTTCTCTCTGCATTCTACCAGCACAAAGACACTTTCTCCGACACTCGGTTCAGGTGCGCTCCGTGCGATGGTTCTCAGCGGATTAATCGCGCTTGCGTTTATCTGCGTTTATATGCTCGTCCTGTACAGACTCCCTGGGTTTGTTGCTGTTATCGGTCTTATCGGACAGGTTGCCGGTATGCTCGCCGCCGTTTCCGGATGGTTCGGATTCCTGCCCAGCTCGACTCTCACAATCCCTGGTATCGCTGGTATTATCCTTTCTGTCGGTATGGGTGTTGACTGTAACATCATCACCGCAGAACGTATCAAAGAAGAACTCGCAAGAGGAAAATCTGTTGAATCTTCTCTCAAAGCCGGTTATGCAAACGCATTTTCTGCTATCCTTGACGGTAACCTGACACTTGCTATCGTTGCCCTCATCCTGATGGGCGCATTCGGTACAGATAATGCGGTTACAAAACTTCTGAATGCAACTATCTTCCGTTTCTTCGGTGCTACGACAGAAGGCTTTATTTATTCTTTCGGCTTTACGCTTATCATGGGTGTTATTCTCAACTTCATCATGGGTGTGTTCGCCGCAAGACTGATGACCTTCTCTCTCGCAAAATTCAAGGCTTTCCAGAAACCGGAACTCTTTAATTATCAGAAAGACAAGTACAAAGAAGCCAGAATCTTCCATTTCAGCGAAACTAAGAAGAAATTCTTCATCATCTCCGCAGTGCTGGTTGTAGTTTCTCTCTGCACAACTTTCTTAGGTGTGGAAGTCTCCATCGACTTCAAGGGCGGTACTATCGTTTCTTACTCCTACAGCGGCGATTTGGATGAAACTGCCTGCCAGTCCGCGATTGAAGGTATTCTCAATACTCCCGTTACTCTCCAGAAGGGTGAAAGCTTTGACGCTGATACCAACATCCTGACAGTTTCCTTCAGCTATGATGACAGCCTGACTCTCGACCAGCAGGAATCTATGCTCAATGCGATGCTCGAAACCTATCCGAGCAATAACATTCAGGAACTGGAAAGCAATGATGTCAGCCCGTCTTCCGGCCGCGAATTCTTCGCAAAATGTATCGTTGCCGTTATCTTCGCCGCAATCCTCCTGATTATCTATATCGCTCTGCGATTCAAGAAAATCAGCGGCTGGTCTGCCGGTGTATTCACTATCATCACACTGTTGCATGATATTATCATCACTTACGGCAGTTTCGTGCTCTGCGGCTTTGAAATCGACTCTAACTTCATGGCTGTTGTTCTGACCATCTTCGGTTATTCTATCAATAATACCATCATTGTTTATGACAGAATCCGTGAAAATCAGAAACTTCTTGGTCAGGATACGACTATTGCAGAACTCGTCAACAAGAGCGCAAGCCAGACAATGCGCCGTTCTCTCAGAACATCTGTTACAACTGTTTCCACGATGATTATCATCAGTGTAGTGGCATCTATCTTCAATGTCAACAGCATCCTGAGCTTTTCCGTGCCGATGACATTCGGCCTGATTGCAGGTACTTATTCTTCCCAGTGCATCGCCCCGACCCTCTGGGTTTGGTGGAATGAACGTCTTGGAAACAAAACCGTCAAGGACGTTGCTGTCAAGTAAAAAAACTATCCGGCAGATTCAGAAATCTGCCGGATTTTTTTATGCCGAAAAGGGCGTTCCCTTGCGCAGTGGGAACGCCCTTCCGGAATTTTACCTCTTTACGAAAAGCGATTAGCTCTGAAGCCTTGTTTATCCGTGGAAAATAATTCTTTCTTCTGATTTTTTGCTGAAAAAGAGATTCCTGAAATAGGGCTTCACTTATATAACAACCAACTGGGAAAAATATTGGATATTTTTTTAAAAAAATTCTCAAATTTCCAATCTTCTATCAATTACACAAAAACTCCCTGAAAAATCAGGGAGTTTTTATTCTGATTATACAACTTCATACATAGTCGCCGCGTTTGCTTTGGTGGCGTTTTCTGCCAGATTCAGCACACGGACTTTCACAGCCTTTGCGCCCATCTGGATTTCAATCACATCATTGATTTTTACATCATAAGATGCACGGGCTACTTTATCATTCACAAGCACTTTTCCGGCATCACAAGCTTCATTCGCGATTGTCCGGCGTTTTATCAGCCGTGAATTTTTCAGATATTTATCCAAACGCATATTTTCTCTCCTGTGTTTCGGAAGTTCCTTCCTGTTCATCCGCATCCTGCACACCGAATACAGCGTTCAGACCTTCTTCCGTGATTTCGTATCTCTGGACGGATGTACTGTTTTCCAATACATCCGGTACGGTCAGCCAGCTGCTGCCGGTGTTGTTCTGTCTGTCCGGATGAATATCCAGTTCCGGTGCTTTGTCAAGGTCGATGTTCATGCCGCGTTCGGCATAGATTTCATAACTGTAATCCCGTGTCGGATAACAGTATGTTTCTTTCAGCACCAATCCTGACGGCGATGTCCGCGAATTCTCAAATTCATAAATTTCCAGATATGTCCCGTCCGCCATGACAGAACCCTGCAATGACCCCAGACAATTATGATACGGCCGATAGTAAAAATTATAAGTATAATGACTCGGATAAAAACTGTCTACATACAGAACATTCTGATTATGATACGCATAAATCAGCACTTCCATTGTTGTCTGAATAAACAGTTCCGGTACATTATCTTCATTCAGATATAATAGCAGAAACCGCGTATCCGCTTCCTGTACATCTGCCGAAATCTGACGCTGAAAACTCTTGTTTTCCAGAAATGTCCGGTAGGCATTTTCCCATTCTTCCGGCGGAATCTCCGGTTCTTCCGTAACCGGTTCGGTCGGAGGTTCGGTTGTCGGAGGCTCAGTTTCCGGTTCGGTCGGTATGGGACGTGTTTCCGTTACGGGAACGGTTTCCGGCACTTCTGTCATCACGGCCGTTTCCGGCTGAAAGAAAAATCCCTGATATTCCGTTTCTGATTCGGTTTCGGTATCATACCAGCCGGAGCGCGTTTCTGTTTCCGTTTCCTGCTCGTTTCGTTTGGGATTGAGAATATCTTCGATAGTATCAGGCGATTCTATCTCCGTACCGCAGGCCTGACAGCACAGCAGCACACAGCAGAACAGCAGACAGCAGGAAATGGATTTTTTCAGGATATTCTTCATGAATCAATTCAGTCCTTTGTTTTCGGATTTACAGCTTCTTTCAGGCCTCTGCCTGCCTTGAATGCCGGTGCTTTGCCTGCCGGCAGCTGAATCGGGTCACCTGTACGGGGGTTCAGACAGCGTTTTTCCTTGCGTTCTCTGACATCAAAAGTTCCGAAACCTGTCAGAACTACCTTTTCACCTTCGGCCAGAGAGGCGCAGATAGTATCAAAAATAAAATTCACATCTGCCTCAGCATCTTTTCTCTTGCGGTCACGGCTCTTAGCATACATAGCGATTAATTCAGATTTTGTCATGATAATTTCCTCCTGTAAGTAAATCAGTTTAAATTTTCTTTTGCCTGTTTCCAGTATTCGTCAAGTTCTTCAATCGGCAGGTCAGGCATATTTCTGCCGGATTCTGTGACGAGCTGTTCTGTCTGTTCAAAACGCCGGATGAATTTTTCTGTCGCCTTTGAAAGCGTCTGTTCTGCATCCAGCCCCAGATGACGCGCGGTATTCACACATGAAAACAGCAAATCGCCGAATTCTTCTTCAATACGCTCCTGATTTCCGGATTGCATGGCTTCGCTTAATTCATCACGTTCCGCCTGAATACAGGAAAATGCATCCTCCGCAGTACGGAAATCCATACCGGCTTTCTTCGCGCGCTTGCCGACTTTCTGTGCTCTCGACAGTGCCGGAAGTGATTTGGCTACCGCATTCAGCGTATCTGTATAAGTCTCCTGATGCTTGGTTTCCATCTTGATAGCATCCCAGTTATTCAGAACCGTTTCGGTATCTTCGGCCTTGACATCGCCGAACACATGCGGATGACGAACTATCAGCTTTTTGCAGATTTCATCACATACAGCATTGAAATCAAAAGCTTTTTCTTCTTCGGCGAGCGTACAGTGAAATACTACCTGCAACAGCACATCGCCTAATTCTTCGCGCATCATAGCCATATCCAGCAGGTCAATCGCTTCTACAGCCTCGTAGGCTTCTTCCAGAAAATCATTCCGGATAGAAGTATGATTCTGTTCCTTATCCCACGGACAGCCGTCAGGACTTCTCAGAAGTTTCACGATTTCCTGCAAATCATGAATATCATAAAAATTTTTCTGCGTATATTCTACCATAACGCTCACCTGATTTCAGAGGGAATAAAGCCGATTTTCTTATAGACTTTATTCAGCACTCTCTGCGAATAGCGCAGAGCCTCCGCTCCGCATCTGGTATAACATTCTTTCAGATAGGCCTTATCTGCAATTAATTTTGCATATTCCTCACGGACAGGCGCGAGATGGTCGGCTATCGCTTCGCCGACTGCCATCTTAAACGTACCGTAGCCCTGACCGGCGAATTCCTTTACAGCATCTTCGATAGATTTTCCTGTTACGGCGGAATAAATCGTCAGCAGATTGTTAATGCCATCCTTACCCTCACGGAATGCGACTTCGGTTTCACTGTCGGTGACGGCTCTCTTGCATTTCCGGATGATGGTATCTTTATCATCAAGAATCAGAATGACAGCATTCGGATTTTCATCAGATTTGGACATTTTCTTAGTCGGTTCTTGCAGGGACATAACCTTTGCACCCACGGGGGCAACATAGCCTTCCGGCACGGTAAATGTATCACCATAACGGCCGTTGAATCTGCGTGCAATCGTCCGCGCAAGCTCCAGATGCTGCATCTGGTCTGCGCCGACTGGTACTAAATCCGCATTATAGACCAGAATATCCGCCGCCATCAGTACCGGATAATCAAACAATCCGGCATTGATGTCATCAGGATGTCTCTGACTCTTATCCTTGAACTGCGTCATTCTCGAAAGTTCGCCGAACTGAGTCGAACAGTTCAGCACCCACGAAAGCTGGGCATGTGTCGGAACATGACTCTGAATGAATAACAAAGATTTATCCAAATCAATCCCACATGCCAGTAACTGCGCGTAGGCCTCCAGTGTCTTCTGACGGAGCTTTGCAGGGTCGATTTTTACGGTAATTGCATGTTCATCGACAACACAGTAAATACATCTGTAATCTTCCTGCAATGGTTTCCAGTTCCGGATTGCTCCGATGTAATTCCCCAGCGTGAATGTGCCTGTCGGCTGAATTCCGCTGAATATCAGCTTTTTCTGTTCCGTGGTATTTTGTTCGCTCATGCCTGCTTACCGCCTTCCGGCAAGTTTTCGGCATCACGGAGCTGGGCTACTCTCAGCGCACCCATTACTTGCTGATACAGATAATAAACCACTCTTTTTTCTTTATCATCCTGCTGGATGGTTCTGGGGTCAATTTCTGCCTTGAATATGCCTCTCTTAGTCATCATGTAGATAAAATGCTTTCCGGCTACCGGCAGAGGGAACTGTGATGTTCTCTTGCATGTCTGCTTCAGAGGGGTTGCATTCACTACCAGATTTCTCGCGGCCTGTACAACAGATTTGTATTTTGTGGATGCACCTGTATATTCACTTCCGTTGTTGAAATACAGATTTGCCGCGCCGTTGATAAAGCATACCATTGTTACCATGATGGTCTGACCCATCGGAATATCAATGACAACACCATATACTTCATCGGACTTGAACTTCATGTTCGAGAACTGTACCGGCGGAATATGCAGTGCGCTGTTGCGGGTTGCTAAATATCCAGATGTTACCGGATACGGGTCTAAGGGGGAACGTCTTACAATTGCCATGATAAATTTGTCCTTTCTTCAATAAAAATAATATGATTATTAATCAAACATCTCTTTTGTGAGCTGTCCTAAAATTGCGATGCCTTTGTCAATCGCTTCGTCTGTCGGTGTGGAATAGTTCAGTCTGAATGAATATGTCACATCGCTCTCCGATACCATGAACGCATTGCCAGGTACAACCGCGATTTTATATTCCTGTACTGCCTTTTTGCAGAATCCGGACATATCACTGCCTTCCGGAAGGGTACACCACAGGAACAAACCGCCTTCCGGTTTGGTATAGGCAACATTGCCGGAAAAATGTTCTGCGATGCCGTTCAGCATTCTTTCGGCCTTCTGCTTGTAGATGCCTCTGAGATTCGCAAGATGGGCATCAAAATCCACTTTCTGCATGAACTGATATGCCAGCATCTGTCCGAAATTGTTCGTCTGTACGTCAGATACCTGCTTGCAGACTACCATTTTCGAGATGACTTCCTTCGGCGCGATGCCGTATCCTACTCGGATGCCAGGTGCAAGCACTTTCGAAAAACTTCCGGCATAAATGACTCTGCCATCGGTATCCATACTCTTGATGCTCGGTACATCTTCACCGGAAAACCGCAAATCACCATAGGGATTATCTTCAATAATCATTGTATTATATTTCTGTGCCAGTGCATATAATTCCTTACGGCGTTTGAGAGTCGTTGTCTTGCCGGTGGGGTTCTGGAAATTCAGAATCAGATAAATCAGTTTTGTATTCGGATTTTCTTTCAGAGCCTTTTCCAGAAGTTCCGGATTCATGCCCTCATCATCCAGAGGCACGCCGACCAGATTCACGTTATAGGACTTGAACGCGTTCAGCGAACCGATAAAGCTCGGTGCTTCGCAAATCAGGGTATCACCAGCGTTGCAGAGCGATTTGCAGGCAAGCTCCATCACCTGCTGTGCGCCGGATGTGATAATCAGTTCTTCACTGTCTGCCTTGAAATTGCCCTGTGCGGTCATGCGCTCTTTCATCAGATTTCTTAAAGGCAGATACCCTTCTGTAATTCCATACTGTAATACAGAAATCGGGTCATTCTGAAACAGTTCCGATGCGATTTCACGCACTTTCTCTACCGGAAATGCTTCCGGTGCGGGATTTCCTGCCGCAAAGGAAATCACATCAGGTTCAGATGTAAATTTCAGAATCTCACGAATGGCAGATGCCTGCAAGTGAGAAACTTTTTCGGAAAATTGATAATTCATAATTGTTTTTTTCACCTTTGCATTTCAGATTCTCTGTCTGGTTACAGAGTGCTGTTATTATTATAGCACAAAATTTTGATTTCGGCAATAGCATTTTCAAAAAAAATCCTTGTATTCCGTGAATTTTTTTTGGAAATTCTTCTGAAAGGAGTCTGCTTATGAAAAAACAGTCTTTTTTACAAGGCTCTCTGCTGCTGACCATCTCGGCCGTATTTGCCAAATTATGCGGTGCGATGTTCAAGCTGCCGCTGACGGCTCTGCTCGGAGGCACGGGCATGGGATATTTCAGCTGTGCTTACGGATTGTTTCTGCCGATATATGCTGTTCTGGTAACAGGGCTTTCCACGGCTGTTGCGAAACCTGTTGCCGATTTCATCGGAAAAAACAAATCTGCCTGTGCTCTCAAAATCCGCAGAACAGCCAGATTTTTATGTCTCTTTATGGGACTTGCCGGCATGACCGGTGCTCTGCTTTCCGCGAAAGCCTTCACCATCCGGACGGCCGGCACTATGGAGGCATTTCCGGCCGTACTCGCGATGACTCCGGCGATATTGTTCTGCTGTCTGACCGCTGTCGAACGCGGCTATTATGAAGGCCTCTGCTCTATGACTCCTACGGCAGTTTCTCAGGCTGTCGAAGCCGTTATCAAACTGACTGCCGGACTGCTTTTCTGTCATTTCTTCCTGAATACAGATATTTCTTTCCTGAATCGCTATACTCCGGAAAGCCGCGGCGCATTCGGCGCAGTACTCGGTGTAACGCTTTCCACCGGCGCAGGATGGCTCTATCTGGTTATCCGGAATCAGTTTCGGAAACAAGATGCACTCTCCCATGAAATTCCGCCTTCTTCGGGAAGAATTATTAAATTATTATTTAGAATCATGATTCCGGCCGCACTCGGCGCACTCGTGACAAATCTCACATCCCTGACTGATTTGTTCACCATGATGAATGCATTTTCTAAAATGCTCGCATCCAGCCCCGAAATCTTCTATCAGAAAGCGAATCTTTCCAAAGAGATTCCTGCTGAACAAGCTTCGGCATTCGTTTACGGCTCATTTATGGGTTTATCCGTGACGGTTTTCAATCTCGTGCCGTCACTGACAAATATGCTCGCCAAGAGCGTTCTGCCCTGTACCGCGCAGGCATGGTCTTCCGGCAATCATCAGCAGGCATCACGCTATGCAAGACAAGTTCTCATCCTTACCGGACTGATTGCCATCCCTGCCGGATGCGGTATCTTTGCGCTTTCTGATGGCATTCTTGCCTTTCTGTTCGCCGGAAGAACTGCCGAAATCCGGACGGCGGTTTCGGGTCTGCGGTATCTCTCCTTCGGCTTGATATGCCTTTGTCTTGCATTTCCGATATTCAGTCTTCTTCAGGCAATCGGCAGAGAAGACCTCCCTGTCAAAATCATGATTCCGGCGATTCTGGTGAAAATCCTCTGCAATCTGATTCTGATTCCTCATTTCTGCACCGCCGGTGCATCCGTTTCTACAAGCCTGTGCTATTTCCTGATTCTGATGCTTTCTCTTATCTGCCTGAAAAAAGAACTCGGTCAGTCCATCGCAATTGCCAAGCCCTTATTTTTCCAGTTCTGGGGCGGTATTCTCTGTGCCGGAACAGCATGGCTCTGTTATGACAGACTTCTGTTTTTCTTCCCTCAGAGAATCACCTTTCTGATTTCCATCCTCTTTGCCGTGATGGTTTATCTTGCCGTCCTGCTACTGACCTGCCGGAATGACCTGAAAGAATTTCTGACACAAAATCATCTTTCCTGAACTTTTTTCTGCACCGACTTATCAATAAAAACGCCAAAAAAACTTATTTTTTATCAATATCGCTGATTTTTATTCAGGAGTTAAATTTTTCTTGACAATCGGTTTTGAATATGCTAAGATTTAATATGTTAAAAAACTATTAACATTTTGCTGTGAAAGAAATTTTTTTGAATTCTAAAAAGGAGAAGTCAGCAATGGAGATTATTACAGTAGACGAAAATCATTGTGTCGGATGCAATGCCTGCGTCCGTGTCTGTCCCGTTCATGCCAATATCACCAGACTGAAAGAAGATACTACTGATGAATTTATCACAACCATCGACCCCAATGCCTGCATCAACTGCGGTGAATGTGTTAAAATCTGCCGCCATAATGCCAGAAACTATCACGACCATATTGATACGTTCGCAGAGTACTTTGAAAGCAAAAAAGAAATGATTCTTATCGCTGCCCCCTCTATCCGCACCAGCTTTCCGGATGGTACTTGGAAAACTCTGCTCTCTCTGCTCAGAATGCACGGAAACTGCCGTATCTATGATGTCGGATTCGGTGCTGATATATGCTCTTATGTCTATAACAAGTATATGACAGAACACCCAAGCAAAAAAATCATCACCCAGCCATGTCCTGCCGTTGTCAACTACATCCAGAAATATAAGCCCGAACTGCTTTCCTATCTTTCCCCCGTCCTCAGTCCGGCCGGATGCCTTTCTGTATGGCTCAAAAAATATCAGCATGAAACCGCCCCGATTTTTATGCTCTCCCCCTGCATCGCCAAAACCAGCGAGGCCGAACGCGAAGGCTTCTATGATTATAACGTCACCTTCCGGAATCTCGCAAAATATATGGATAAACACAAGGCTGACCTCAATCAGCTCGAAGATTTTGAATTCGATGCGAAAGAAGGCACTATCGGCAGAATGTATCCCATGCCCTCCGGTCTGAAACAGACTATGCTTATGCTGAATCCTTCGCTTGTTATCCGTAATACCGAAGGAATTCAGGATTTATACCCCAGTCTTGACCGCTACGAACAAACCCCCGATGCTAAAAAACCCGATATTCTTGATGTGCTCAACTGCCGTCACGGTTGCAACTGCGGTACGGCTCTCCCCGAAGAAGAAACCTCTCTGCTCGAAGTCGAACAGGTGATGAATACCATCATGGAAGACAGTGTCAGCGAAACCGCCGGCGGTTTTCTCGGAATCGGCAAGTTCAAGCAGTTCAAGGAATTTGAAAAAACACTCCGTACAGAAGATTTTATGACAAGCTACAAAGACGAAAGCATTCACCGACCCAGCCTCACAATGCAGGAATATGAAGAAATCTTCACGCAGATGCATAAACATGACCCTGCCTCCCATAATCTCACCTGTGGTGCATGTGGTTACAGTCAGTGCCGTGATATGGCTTATGCAATTCATTATCATCTGAATGTCAAGGAAAACTGCTTCGATTATCTCAAAAAGCGCATGAAGGACGAATATAGCGAATTACAGGAAAAATATAATACCCTTCTTGTGGAAACAGGTCATGAACCTATCGAACTGCCTAAGAAAGAAACCCAGTCTCAGCAGACAGCAAGTCAGAATATCACATCCGCACCGATGCCGTATCCCAATTCTGCACATTATCAGAATCCTGTTCAGTATTCCAGTCAGGGCAGTAATCCGCTGAATCCGAATCCTTATCCCAATCCCAATCAGTATCCGAATGTGATGCCATATCCTGCACCTGCACCCTATCCAATGCAGACTCCTATGGTTACTCCCGTTCAGAATCCTGCTCCTATGCCCGTGCAGATGCCTATGCCTGCCCCCGTGCAAGCACCTGTCCAGACTCTCAATCAGTATGCGGCGATGAATCCTGTTCAATATCAGTACGGAAATTCCGGACAAGCTCCCGTTCAGAATCCGAATCCTTATGCTCCTCAGCCTAACCAGTATATCCCTGACCCTGATAAAAAATTCTGATTTTTCTTTCCCTGCTTTCCTCAACGAAAGCAGGGATTTATTTTTTCTTTGCTTGACATCATTCGCAAAACAGTGTATAATAATAGCAAGCATCAACTATTTATTTTTCCATCACCAGAAAGGAGCTTTATGATAATTCTTAATGATTTGAACCTCGGACTCAGTATTTCCGCTTTTCTGGTATGTATGTGCAATCTGCTGTTCACCGGACTTGACAGACGCGTCACAAAACCTCAGAATAAAATCTATATCTCTATGATGATGTTGCATTCTGCCAGCGCACTCTGCGGAATTGCCGCTTTCCTCGCCGAGAAAAACAAACTGCTTTCCGATTCCGCTTTCCATACGCTCGAATTGTCCAGATATATCTATTTCCTGACACATTCCCTTCTTGCACCGTCCTTTTTCTGCTATATCTCGCTGGTTATCGGACGTTCCGTCAACTGGAAAATCCATTACTCCCAGTTCCGGACAAAGCGCAGTCTGATGCTGGATGTCTTTCTTAATGCTTCATGGCTCGCTATGGAACTGATAATTATCCTCAATCCGCTTCTGCATTGGACATGGTATTTCGATAACTCCCGTACATTCCAGAGAGAATGGGGCGAAATTGTTTTATATATCCAGTCCGCTGTGTGGATGATAGGCTCATTCGTCATGGTCATGCGTTCTTGGAATATCCTCTCCCAGAACCGCAAACGCTCCTTTGCTGTCTGCTATATGCTCGTCATCACCGGCATTGTGATTCAGCTCGTTTTCCCTCAGCTCTATATTGAACTCCTTATGGAAGCCCTCGGCTTTACTGGTGTGCTCCTTTTCATCGAAAACGAGGACGACCGCCGAGATGTCGCTCTGGATGTCTATAATTCTGCGGCCTTCTCACTCGATGTCTCCGCCGCCCTCAGAAATAAAATCCCTGTGAAACTCATTATCGTTCGGGATGTCAGATTCAACCGCACTGCAAATCCCATGCTCCGCGGAAAAACTGACAATCATTGTTTCCGCCGTGCTGTTGCCGATTATCTCGGCACAAAAATTCAGAAATATTATATCTACAATATCGGACATAAAGCCTTTGCCCTCACCGTCTACCGCACTGCCGATGCCGAAGCTATTGCAGAGGAAATCTCCGAACGATTCCGGAAACCATGGAAAATTGACGAAACAGATGTTTATCTCAAAGCCTCCGTGATGCTCGTTTCCCTTCCCGAACGCGCTCAGAATATCGCCGATATTCTCTATATCGCAGAATGTCCCATCCCCGAAAAATTTCAGAATCAGGTCATGCAGGGCAGTGACCTTGACTGGATTATCCGCTATTCCACGGTGGAATCCGCTGTCACAAGAGGCCTCAAGGAAGGCAGTTTTGAAGTCTATTATCAGCCGACTTATTACATCAACAAACATCCCTTTGGCGCAGAAGCCCTGCTCCGGATGCATGACAGTCAGCTCGGCAATATCTATCCTGATGAATTTATCCCTATTGCTGAAAAACTCGGCATTATTGATGAAATTGATGATTTCGTCCTCCGGCAGGTATGCAGACTTCTTTCCACCGGTGTTCCGCAGAAATATGGCATCGAGCATATCAATGTCAATCTTTCTGTTCTGGAGTGCATGAAAGAAGGCTTTGCAGAACACATCATCAGCATTGTGGAGAATTCCGGCGCGGATAAGCATCATATCAGCTTCGAGATTACCGAATCCGTTGCCCCGAAAGATTATCACCATCTGGAAGAAGTCATCGAAAAGCTTAAACAGGCCGGTTTCATGTTCTATATTGATGACTTCGGAACAGGCTTTTCCAATCTGAATGCCCTGTTCAGTCTTGAAGCCGATGTCATCAAGATTGATAAAAGTGTTCTCTGGGGTGCTGAAAAAAGTGAACTCGGCATGGTACTCCTGAAAAGTACTGTCGAAATGGTCAGGGATATGCATAAGAAAACCCTTGCCGAAGGTGTCGAAACCGAAGCGCAGATTCAGATTCTCGAACATCTCGGATGTGATTACTTACAGGGCTATTACTTCTCGAAACCCGTTCCCGAACAGGATTTTTTGTCTGTTATTGACAAAATGCATCAGATATAACATATTCTCAAAAGGCAGGAAAGCTCATTTCCTGCCTTTCTTTTCGTACACCCGTTCAAGCTTTTTGCGTTTTGCCTTGACAAGTCCCGTTCCGGTGTGGTATACTTATTTATATAGAACTTTATCTATCACTCCTGAAAGTAAGGTGAATTTTTTATGCCGGATACTTCCGTGATTCTCGTCTGTGCCGGAAATGCCTCCCGTATGGGCGGAATCAATAAAATCCTGATGCCCCTTAAAGATACTACTGTTATCGGCGTTTGTATGTCCGCATTCCAGAACTGCCTTGATGTCGCTGAAATTATCATCGTCACCAAAGAGGAAAATTTTCAGCCCATTCAGAAAATCGCCGATGATTTGCATATCTCTAAATTAGCCCATATCACCACCGGCGGAGATACCCGTCAGCAAAGTGTGATGCAGGGGCTTAAATTAGTCTCTAAAGATTCCAGCTACATCGCCGTGCATGACGGCGCGCGTCCGCTTGTCAAAACCGAACATATCTCCAGCGTCATCCATGATGCCAGAGTCTTCGGCGGTGCGACACTCGGCGTTCCCGTTAAGGATACCATCAAAGTCGTTGACGGCGGACTGATTACCGATACTCCCCCCAGAGCCTCCCTCTGGATTACCCAGACTCCGCAGGTATTCCGGAAACGACTCTACTTTGAAGCTGTCGATTTCGCTCTCGAACATCATCTTGATTTTACTGATGACTGTCAGCTTGTCGAAGCTGTCGGCGGTAAAATCTGCATGACACAGGGAGATTATACTAATATCAAAATCACTACCCCTGAGGACAGGGAGATTGCAGAGGTGCTGTTATCATGAGTAATATCAGAATCGGTCATGGCTATGATGTTCATAAACTTGCTGAAAACAGAGATTTGATTATCGGCGGAGTTAAAATCCCCCATACGCTCGGATTGTTAGGGCATTCTGATGCAGATGTGCTGTTACATGCCGTTTCGGATGCACTGCTTGGCGCACTCGCACTCGGCGACATCGGAAAACATTTCCCCGATACCGACCCGAACTACAAAGGCGCGGACAGCCTGAAATTACTGGCCAAAGTCGTGGAACTCATCGGCGAAAAAGGCTATGAAGTCAGCAATCTGGATGCTATCATCATCGCCCAGAAACCGAAACTCGCGCCGTACATCGACCAGATGCGGAAAAATATCGCGGATACCTGTCATGCCGATATTTCTCAGGTCAGCGTGAAAGCGACTACAGAAGAACGTCTCGGCTTTACCGGCAGGGAAGAAGGCATCTCCGCGCACTGTGTGGCACTTCTGGAAAGGAAAGAATCATGACTGAACGGGATGCAAAACTTCTCGCTGAACCCTTTGTGAAAGCTGTCGTCAACTGCATGGCGGACGGGAATTATCAGGATATTCCCCAGTATGCCGAATTTGAAGTTGATACTGTCGAATTGTTTCAGGAATCCGCCGAAGGCTATCTCGAAATCAATCAGTTATCCCATTTTGACGGCTATGATGTTCCCTGCAATTTTAATCCGCATTATCAGAACGGAAATGAATATCATAAATTTGAAGTCTTTCTCTGGAAAAATAATAAGGGCTTTTCCGTCGATTATGATTTGACGACCAACGGCGATATTAACGACCTCACGCTACAGATGGATTTCTTCTTTCAGGAAGACGGCTCACTGAAAGCCGTTATCACGGATATTCACGTCCTGTAATTCTCCCGAAACACTTTCCCCCTACTTATCATATAATATAGTATTATCCTGATAAGAGGTGATACTATGATTTATACAGCCATTCTGCCTTCGGAAACCTATACTAGAAAGGCACAGAGACTTCTGACCGCAAACGGCTATACCAGTGAAATCATCCGCCTGACAAACCCGAAAGAAGGCTGTCATTTCGGCCTGAAAATTGTCGGCAAACCAGAGGAAATACAGACGATTCTCAAAAAAGCCGGCATCCCTGTCAGATATTTCGGAAATGAGCGTGACGGATTATGACAGTCAATTTCGATAACGCCGCCACTACCTTCCCGAAACCTCCCGAAGTCCGACTCGCTGTCGAGAAAGCTCTCGTCCGCTATGGCAGTTCCGGAAGGGGCAGTCATCCCATCGCCGTCAGGGGTTCGGAATTAATCTATTCCGCACGGGAAACTATCGCGGATTTCTTCGGCGCACAGCCGGAAAATGTTGTTTTTACGGCAAACTGCACCCATGCACTGAATCTTGCCGTTCAGGGCATCACCAAACAGGGCGGTCATGTCATCATCAGCCGGATGGAGCATAATTCTGTTGCCCGTCCCGTCTATGCCCTTGCCAAAGCCGGAAAAATCAAATACAGCATCGCGGATGTTTCCCCTTCCGATAACCAGACTCTTGAAAATTTTGCAAAGCTCATCCGCAAAGATACAAAAGCCATTATCTGCACCATCGCGAGCAATGTCACCGGACAGATTCTGCCGTATCAGAAAATCGGCGCACTCTGTCAGGAGAAGAATATCTGCTTTATCGCGGACGGCGCACAGGCCTGCGGTGTGCTCCCCGTCAGTCTGGAAACCGATAATATCAATATCCTCTGTACTGCCGGCCATAAAGGGCTTTATGGCATTACCGGAACAGGCATTCTCATTTCGGACGGAAAATTCAGCATTCCCCCTCTGATGCAGGGCGGTTCGGGAAGTCTCTCGGCTCTGCCGGAAATGCCGGATTTTCTGCCTGATGCTCTCGAAGCCGGTACACTCAACATCATCGGTGCGGCATCGCTCAGAGCCGGTGTTCAGTATGTTCAGAAAAAAGGCATTGAAAATATCTACAGAACGGAAACCGCTCTCTGTGAGCACTTCTGCCGGAAACTCCGGAACATGCCGGATGTGATACTTTATCGCCATCCGGAGGCGAATTATGTGCCTATTGTATCTTTCAACATCCGGAATAAGCCGGCTGAAGAAATCGCCTCTGAACTTGCAAAACAAGGGTTCTGTCTCCGTGCCGGCCTGCACTGCGCACCGCTGGCACATTATGCCCTCGGTACGGCGGAATCCAATGCCGGAACTGTCCGCTTTGCACCTTCGGTATTCTCCGATATGACACATGTCAGCCGTCTTGCAGATGCGGTTTCTGCCCTGCAATAACTACTGCCGGAGAGTTTCTCCGCTCTCCGGTTCTTTGAAAATTTTTTATCATAACCAATCAGAAAGGAAGTGCCTTCCGCAATGTCAGGACTGACAGAAATCTTAGAATCTATCTACAGTGTTGTCAAAACCATGAAGCCTGTTGATTTTGTCGATATTGCACTGATGTCCTATATTATCTATTTCTTCCTGAAACTAATCAGGGAAACCAGAGCCGGACAGCTCTTTAAGGGCATTGCTTTCCTGCTGGTGGTTTATATTATCGGCAAATTTATAGAATTAAAATCTATTACTTATATTCTCGAACGTGTATTCAATATCGGGATTCTGGCGATTTTTATCGTCTTTCAGCCGGAAGTCCGCCGCGCTGTCGAAAAATTAGGCCATTCCAAATTAGGCCTTCGGGCGGTGATTCCCGTTTCTCCCGATGATGAGCGCGCCAAATGGGAAAAGGCGATTGAGGAACTCAGTGAAGCCTGCGCTAAAATGGGGGCAGTCTGTACCGGTGCGATTATCGCCATTGAACGTCAGACCCGACTCGGCGAACATATTGATGAGAAAAAAGCCACATATCTCAACGCTGTTCCCAGCGATACGCTGTTCAGAGCCATTTTCTTCCATAACGCGCCCATGCATGACGGTGCTGTCATCCTCCGTGACGGCATGGTCCTCGCCGCCGGATGTTTCTTCCCGATGCCCCAGAAAGAAGAATTTGTCGAGAAAGAACTCGGTTCGCGCCATCGTGCTGCTATCGGCATGAGCGAAAATTCTGATGCTATCATCATTGTGGTTTCCGAAGAAACCGGTCAGATTTCTGTTGCCGAAAATGGGACTCTTACCAGAAATTTCACAAAAGAAACACTCCGTCAGTATCTTACGGACAGGCTGATTCCCAAGCCTATCGACCAGAATCAATGGTTCAAAAAATTCCGGCAGTCTCTCAGGATGCCGTCAGCAGAGATGCAGAAAAAAGAGGTGAATTCCGAAGATGAGCAAAAACACAAAAATTCATGATATTCCCCGATTCTTCGGCAAATTATTCGATACAAGACCTTTTTCCATTGTGTTTTCCGTCATGAGTGCCATTCTTATCTGGTTCGCTGTTTCGGTAACGGCCTATAAAACGACTCATGTCACGTTCTATAATATCCCCGTTTCCGAAGATATTTCCGGTACGCTCGCCGAAGCCAACGGCCTCAGTGCCGTTTCCTGCGATGTCGAAAAAGTCAATGTCGAAATCGAAGGCAACCGCTCTCAGATTGGCCGCCTGACACAGGAAGATTTAACTGCTTACCTCCAGCTCGGCAATATCAGCACCAACGGAGAATTTAATCTTGAAATCGCCGTCCGTTCCGATACCAATATTTCTTTCAATACTAATAAAATTACTCCTGCTTATGCTACTGTCAAGCTCGATAAAATCGAAACCAGAACATTCGATGTTTCCGCATCGTTCCCGAATGTCAAAGTCAGCTCCGGACATGTCCTCAATAAAGAAGATGTTATCTGTGAACCTTCCGTTATTGAAATTACAGGCCCTTCCGCCCAGCTTGACGAAATCGCAAGAGTTGACGTTTTTTCCGATAAATCTGTAGAAATCGACAGTCTCTATTCCCTCTATGCGAGTGAGGTTAAACTCTATACCGAAGAAGGCGCGCTCATGGATACCGATAATCTCGAAATCCCCAGCACCAATTTTCAGATTAGCATTCCTGTCCTCACGCAGAAAGAACTTGCCCTTACTTATGACATCCGGAACGCGTTCAGCGGTTTCGATTTGAACTGGCTCAGAGAACGTCTCCATCTTTCCGAAGAAAGCATCACGCTCGCATCGCAGACAAATACCGTTTTCGCCGACCGCGATAACTATAATGTCGGCTTTGTTACACTCGATGCCATTTCCCTCGAATTTTCCAAAGATTTCGAGATTGACCTGAAAGAAGATTTCATCAATCAAAGCGGTTTTCAGCAGGTGAGTCTGACGCTCGATAACGAAGGACTTGCCTCACGGGAAGTCTGGATTACCAGCGATAATATCTCGATTATCAACGCGCCGAAAGATTATGACTATCAAGTGACTACTACCAAAATGCTGATTAACGTCATCGGCGATAAGGACGAGCTCGAAAATCTCAGTACGCAGGATATTATCGTCACCGTTGACCTGATGAACTACAATGTTCAGCAGAGTATGACCGGCAGTCCGGATGCTACGATTTCCATCTCGCCTAAGAATGAGGATTCTTCTGATGATAACCTCGTCCGGATGTGGGCGGTCGGGAATTATCGCGTTGTGGTCGAGTTTACCGAACAGACTCCGGAAACTGTTCCGGAAACCAATTCCCCTGAAACAGAATAATCACCGAAAAGCCCCTGAATTCTTCATTCAGGGGCTTTTGGCAGGATTAATGCAGTCCGAAACTGATGGACAGCGCATTATCCACCCGATTCATCGCACTCGAATCCAGTGAACCCATACGGTCTTTCAGACGCTTTTTATCAAGTGTGCGAATCTGTTCCAGAAGGACAATGCTGTCTTTCTGCAATCCGCAGGAAGATGCTTCCAGTGAAATGTGTGTCGGCAGTTTGGCCTTATCCAGACGGCTCGTGATTGCCGCCGCTATTACCGTAGGGCTGTGACGGTTTCCGACATCATTCTGTACGATAAGTACCGGACGGATACCGCCTTGCTCTGAACCGACAACCGGACTTAAATCTGCATAATAAATTTCTCCTCGTTTCACGGACATCATAAGCAAAAACAACTCCTTTGAAGTTCTGGCGTTCTGTGTGACTTCTTATTGATAGTATCGCATCTGGGACGCGTTTTATACAAAGCCGGCGAAATTTTTCTACAGTCCTGCTATTAATCTATGCTGATAATTCAGGAATGTGCAGGGACTTGACAAATGATAAAAAATATGCTATAATAATTACTGTCATACTGGGGCGTAGCCAAGCGGTAAGGCAACGGACTTTGACTCCGTCATCCCGTGGGTTCAAATCCCGCCGTCCCAACCAGTGCAGAAGCCTTTCCGGCTTCTGCTTTTTTCATGATTCCAGCTTCGCATGGCGCAGATATTCCAGATAAACATGCAGAAATTTATAAATTCTGGCTTTCGCACGGGTCAGCGTCCGCGAAACACTCGATGCATCCAGATTCAGAACTCTGGCTATCTCTTTATTGCTCATACTGTGATAATATTTCAGCAGAATGATTTCTCTCTGTCGGGATGTCAAGTCATTCTGGATAATCTGCTGTAATGCCTGTTTTGAGATTTCAAGCTGTATCCGGTTGGTATGCGGAATTTCCAGTAAATCCTGTATCAGAGACGGGTCAGATTCCGCGATATGCTCCGGTATGCGCTGGGCAAGTTTCATCAGGCAGTTCCTCCTTTCTGAGATGTTTTTTCATTTCGTTGATATGCACGAGCAGTTCGAGACGTTCTGTCATCAGCAAATCGCGCCGAGCTGTCAGGGCTTCGCGTTCCATAGTGAGCATGTTCTCGTCTTTCAGCAGACAGTTCAGCCGGTTGATTCTTTGCTGAAGCTGATACCTTGTCTGTTCATAGTCATAAATCAAGTCGAGCATAAAAACCTCCTTTGTGAGTCGTACATAAAAGAACGTATGTTCTTCTTTTTATGTTTTTTATTCTACAGGATTTTTTTTGATTTGTCAATAGGAGTTTCTAAATTTATGATAGAATTTTTAACCCATTTTTTGGACAATTATACCAAAAATCAGACATTCCGCGCCCACATGCCAGGCCATAAGGGGAAAAGTCTCCTTCCGGAGCTGAATCCGGCTTATGCCCGTGATATTACTGAAATCAAAGGCGCGGACAGTCTCTTTGAGGCTGATGGCATCCTCCGGCAGGCGGAACGGCAGACTGCTGAAATCTATCACGTTCCGGAATCCTGCTGGAGTGCCGGAGGTTCGACTCTTTGCATTCAAGCCATGCTCGCCCAGATGAAGGCTGAACGGAGAACAGTTATTTCTGCAAGAACTGTTCACCGAGCTTTTCTCAACAGCTGTATTCTGCTCGATTTGCCCGTGAAATGGGTCTTTCCCGAAAACGGAAACCTCATTTCCGGAAACTATCGGGTTCAGGACTTTGAAAAAGCGTTGCAGGAAGTTTCCGCTCCGGCCTGTATCTATCTCACTTCGCCCGATTATGCCGGAAATCTTCAGCCGATTGCCGAAATTGCGGAACTCTGCCGGAACTATCACGCGAAACTGCTTGTCGATAACGCACACGGCGCACATCTCGCATTTCTGGAAAAAAATCTGCATCCGATAGCACTCGGCGCGGATTACTGCTGTGATTCTGCTCATAAGACTCTGCCAGCCCTCACCGGAGGGGCATTTCTGCATCTCAAAGATGCCTCTCAGGTCATGCAGATAAAACAGCACATGCAGATGTTCGGCTCGACAAGCCCTTCTTATCTGATTATGCAGTCTCTCGAATCCTGTACGGCATGGCTTGCCGATTCCGGAAAAGAAAAGATTCAGTTATGTGTCCGCCGTGCCGAACGCCTGAAACAGAAATTATCTTCTGCATATCGGTTTATCGGCAGTGACCCCCTGCATCTGACCATCTCGGCAAATGGTGAACTTCTTGCCGAACAGCTCCGGAACTGCCCTTATCCTGTCGAATGTGAATATGCTGATAAAACCTGCCTTGTATTATTATTATCTCCTGTGATGACAGAACAGGATTTTGATTATCTTGCATCGGCACTCGAATCCGTTCAGCCTGTTCTGCCGGAATGTCCTCCGCCACTCCCCGAACCGATGAAACAAATCTGCTCCCTTCGGGATGCCGGCCTTGCCCCTTTTGAAATTATCCCTCTTGAACAGGCTGAAAACAGAATCTGCGCATCTGTACAAGTACCCTGTCCGCCGGCTGTTCCCATCGCGGTCAGCGGAGAAAGATTCAGCCGCCAATGGCTGGATTTTATGGCTTTTTATGGACTTAAACAGGCCGCTGTCGTCAGAAATTCGTGAAATGTATAATATCTGGACAAAAAAGAATTATAAAATTTGTAGATATTTGCAATAGACTTTTTGTCAGAAATGTGCTATAATGACAATGAGGTTTTGTGCGGGTCTCCGCCCGATTCCTCGGGCAAGACTCTGAAATTATATATTATCATAAAAGGAGAATTTTTTATCATGAGACTGAAAAATATGCTCGCTGTTGCAGCTGCTTTCGCGTTCTGCACTGTATCTTTCGCTTCTCTGGCCGCTAACGCAGGCGAAGAAAAAACTATCGACTGCTCCAATGCCAGCGACCTCGGTTTAGGCGATGAGGGTAACGCTGTCCGCAGAAATATCTATAATACATGGGGCAACAATGTGACTGATATTGATGCCAATACAGCCGTTTCTGAATATATTTCCATCGAATTCACCATCAGCGGCATCGGTTCTGATTCCGCCAGAAAAGATGCTGATTCCACTACAAAATATGATGGCGATGGTACAAACTATGTTGCTTTTGTAGGCGGTTCTGTAGCTGGTACAGCTCGTCACTCCATCACCGGCGGTGACCCGACTGATGAATATATTACCATCAGTGGTGACGGTACTTATACTGCAACATGGACACTCGGCGACCTCAGCTCCGAAAATATCAGCTGCCTGTATCTCCAGACAAATATCGACTTTACAGATTATGTTGCTGAAGCTGACAAGGAAACTGCTGAAAAAAATAAAGATGTTGCCGCATCCGGCATCACCCTGACTATCAATTCCATCAAGACAGTAGAGCCTGATGCTGCCGAAGAAACCAGCGAAAGCGAAACCAATGCCGAAACAGAAGGTTCTTCTGAAACAGATGCCGCTACAGAAAGCACAACAAAGGCTACTACTACCACAACAGCAAAATCCAGCACAACAACTACTACTGCGAAATCCGCATCTACAACTGCGGCTACTACTTCCAGCACTGTTACAAATACTCCTACAGGCGATACTTCCGGTATTGCAGTGGTAGCATCTGTTCTGACAGCTGCCGGTGCTGCTGCTGTTGTTTCCAGAAAGAAAAAGTAATTTTTCTGATGATTAATATCTCAAATGGTTCAAGCAAAATGCCCTCTGTTCCGGAGGGCATTTTTTCTAAGTGAGGCGATTTTATCTTGAAAAAATATTATCTGTTCCTGCTCCTGACGGCTTTTCTCCTGACGGGGTGCAGTCAGAATACAGATTCTTCCCAGCAAACAGCGGAAACTTCTGCTCCCCAAGAAATCACAGAATCCGAAACGGAATCCCTTCCGCCGCCGACTAACGCGCCCTTTCCGGAGGCTGACCCTAATGCCGTTACGTTCGATGACGGGAATTTCAGTTTCGTTTCTGTTGTCAAAGATGATGATACTGCCGTGGATGGCTCTCTTTCTGTCGAAACTATTGACGGAAATGCAATGCTCAAATTCACGGATAATTCTACCAATGCCGAAAATCTTGATAAAGCCGTGCAGAAAATCAGAATTTCTGTCGGTCAGCTCCTTCGGCCTGACCAGCTTGAAAGCGTTTATCGGATTACTTTTGATTTGTATGCCGAAGCCAAAGATGCGCTTTTTCTCAGCGATGACGGCGAATATCGCAAAGTAGCCGGCTGGATTGGCGGAGGCGGAGGGACTATCTGCGCCGATGGCAACTGGTATAGTTTCGCCGATTTTTCTGCATCCGGCATTAATGAATTCGATTTGGAGCGTTCCGATGCGTGTCATGTCGAATTCAAGTTTCTGCTTGCCGAGTCCGGCAAAAAATGGGACAGCTCGGTCGAAGATGTCAATTTTTCTGTCATGAGATGGGGAATGCAGAATCTTTCTGATTTCTATCTGGATAATATTACATTCTACGACCAAGAAGGCAACCCCATTCCGCTGAATCCTTCCGAACCCGAAACTTCTGCCGTTCAGGAATCAGAACTTTCTGAAACAGAATCATCAGAAGAAGAAACTGTTCCGAAATCTGAAACGGCACTTCCCGAAACCGAAACAGAGGCCGTATCATGAAAAAAATATTCCCTCTGCTCGTGATGTGCGCTGTTCTGCTCAACGGATGCGGTTTCGCCGGCGAAAACTACCGGAATTATGTCACGGCTATCCTTGACTGTACCTATCACGGCGAATCTTCCGCTTATCGTGAACTCACAAACGCTTCTGAACTGAGTGCCGATGCTATCTATCAGAACGAATTTCAGGAGCTGAATCAGCTTATTTATGATACTTACGGCATCCGGCCGGATTTGATTTCCGAGGAAACACGCGAGGATTATCAGAAACTTACCAGAAACATCCTCATGAAAACAAAATACAATGTTCGGGATGTCATGCACGAAAATCAGGCATATACTGTCGTTCTGGTGCTGTCGCCGGTCGATTTCTGGAAAACTTCTCAGGAAAAAATCAGAATATATTACTATTCTGAATTTTTCCGCAAATTCCGAACCGCCCCCACGCAGGCCGATGCCGATAAGCTCGAACAGGAATATGCATCCAGAGTTCTCCAAATCCTTACCGATTCTGCCGAACATATAGAGTATCTCGAACCCGTTGTCTATACCTGCACGATTCAGAATAATACTGTCTCTGCCGATGACTGGCAGGCAATCGACAGAATTCTTCTCAGTCTTGATTAATCTCATCAGAAAGCCGGAAAGTGTATGCTTTCCGGCTTTCTGCGCAAAAAAAAGCAGACCGTCTTTCAGGTCTGCCCAAAAAATAATAAGGATGTAGGATTTATGATAGTTATATTATAGCATATATTACTGATTTTGTCAAGTTTTTTATCATCTTTTTGTATGCTTGACCAAATTCATAAGCCGATATTCTACATAATCCACAAAAGCAAAATCAGCCTTCGAGCTTTTTCAGTTCTTTTTCTTCTTTGGAAACCTTTGGTTTTCCGGCTTTTAAGATTTCCACTTCGGAACGGTCTACCGTATACGGCACATCATCAGGGTTTTCCGGCCGGATGCGCAGTTTTCCGGTTATCAGATTGGCATCCTCGACACGACCCTTTCCGTGTGATGTCTTGACAAACGAACCGATGCGCGGTGTAATCTTCTGTAAATCTTCATAGGCCTCCTGTTCGTGCTTGAGACAGCACATCAGACGGCCGCATGTGCCGGAAATCTTTGTCGGATTCAGAGACAAGCCCTGTTCCTTCGCCATCTTGATAGATACCGGCTGAAAATCTCCCAGATACCCCCGACAACAGAATTCCCGTCCGCAGACTCCCAGTCCGCCGAACATTTTTGCTTCATCGCGGACTCCTATCTGACGGAGTTCAATCCGCATCCGGAATACAGAGGCTAAATCTTTTACCAGTTCACGGAAATCCACACGGTTATCAGATGTAAAATAAAATAATAATTTACTGTTATCGAATGCACAGCTGACATCGACAAGCTTCATCTTGAGCTTGTGGGATGCGATTTTCTGTTCGCAGACCGTGAAAGCCTTTTTTTCTTTCTGCTTATTCTGCTCCAGAGTCCGGAAATCTTCCTGATTCATTATCCGGAGCACGTTCCGCAGGGGAGCGGTAACGGCTTCATCCTGCACATTCCGGTTCGGAATCGAAACAATCCCGCATTCCGTGCCTTTTGCCGTTTCGACTACGACTTTATCTCCCATCTGAAGACGGAGGCCGGCCGGTGAAAAATAATAGACTTTTCCGGAGTTCTGAAAACGAATTCCTACAATTTCAGTCATAAATACATAATCCTTTCTCAACTAGTTCAGAAGCAGATTTCCGCCAAGCGCAGATAATACCAGTTTCAGGCTGACACTTGCCTGTGATGCCTCATAAGCTGACTGTACTGCCTGACAAAGCCGTTCCGCACGGGATGCCGTCAGCATTCCTGAAAGCAGTTCCGCAGACTGCCGGTCACATCCGGTCAGAATATCATCTCTGTATTTCAGCGTACAGGCATCGCGAAACTGCAAAAGCAGTAACTGCAACAGCTTTTCCGCCTGTACACGGTCTTTTTCATAGCCTGACAGAATTCTTAAAATTTCATATTGTCTTCTCTGTGCGACAGCGAATGTCAGTTCCGATGCGTGACGGGTCATCTCCTGCATGGAAGTATCTTCCAGCCATCGGAGCGCAAGGCCGATATTTCTGCCTCCTGTCGATTTGATTGCCCTTCCGGCATCTTCCGGCGTACAGTCATGCTGTTCTGTCAGGGCGCGGAAACAGTCTTCCGGCGTACACGGCCGGATGGCTATCTGCATCATTCGGGAAAGCATCGTTTCCAGAAACGCGCTTTTCGATACTGCGGTGAATAATAACAAAACATGTTCCGGCGGTTCTTCCGTCAGTTTCAGAAGTGTGTTCTGTGCCGGAATCCCGATATTATCACAATCCGCAAATAAATAAATCTTCCTGTCGCTGTCATTCGGGGCAACTATGGCATCACGGCAGATTTCCCTGACCGTTTCGACCGAAAAACCCTGTTTTTTGCCGGAATGTTCCACAGGAATCAAATCCGGATGGACTCCGTGCAGAATCTTCTGACAGTTCCGGCACGTTCCGCAGGGGGCATCTTCTCCCGTGCATAACACCGTCATAGCGAAATATTCCGCGAGCGTTTTCCGTCCCGAACCCTTTTCCCCATAAAACAGACACGCATGGGGAATGTGTCCGTTCTGATGCATTTTCCGCATCAGATGCAGATTTTCATCATTGCCATAAATGTTCAGACTGCTCATAATTTTTCAAATCGTTCGACATCCGTCACGAATACCGTTGCACCGCCGACTTCGACTTCTACCGGCAGTTCGATTCCGGAATTGATGGGCGTACTGTTCGGAACAGTTTTCTTCCGCTTATGGCTTTTTTCACGGATGACGCTGATTAATTCTTCCAGACGGTCTTCCTCCACGCAGGTCAGAAATGTTGTATTTCCTGCACTCAGGAATCCGCCTGTTGATGCGAGTTTTGTCGCGTAAAATCCGGCATTCAGAAGTGCTTTTCCGACTGCCTGACTGTCATCACTGTTGACGATGGCAAATACCAGTTTCATAAATTTAAAAATCCCCTTTCGAGAGTGTCTGTTTCCAGTATAGCATATTTTCAGAAAAAATGCAAGTCTGTATCACAGACTTGCAAAATTTATCCTGTTATTGATATAATCCGGCACTGAAATATCTGTCTCCGCGGTCGGGAAGGACGGTCACGATTCTGCCCTTGCCGACTTTTTCAGCAAGCTTTACCGATGCCGATAATGCCGCACCTGAACTCGAACCTGCAAAGATACCTTCACGTTCGGCAAGCAGGCGGGAATACTGAAACGCTTCCTCATCGTTGATTTTAATGACTTCATCGACAAGATTCATATCCATCGTGGCCGCGATGAAATCATTTCCGATACCTTCGATATTATAATCATGATGTTCGCCGCCGCCCATTGTTGAGCCATCAGGGTCGGCCAGAATTCCTTTAATATCGGGATTTTTTTCTTTCAGATAACGCAGAATTCCGGTGTATGTTCCTCCGCTCCCTGCTCCGGCTACGACATAATCTATCTGACCGTCCAAATCTTCATAGATTTCCTTTCCGGTCGTTTCGTAATGCGCCAGCGGATTGCTTTGATTCTCAAACTGTGCCAGAGAAATCGCATTCGGAATTTCTTTCTTGATTTCTTCCGCCTTGCTGACTGCGCCTAACATTCCGAATTCACGGGGGGTATTGATGATTTTCGCCCCCAGTGCCCTGACAAGTGTCTGCTTTTCGATGGAAAATTTATCCGGAATCACAAAAATCACCTGATACCCTCTGTTCAGTGCCGCGAATGCAATGCCTAATCCCGTATTTCCGGCAGTTGCTTCGACAATGACTCCGCCGGCTTTTAGAAGGCCTTTCCGTTCGGCATCCTGAATCATATATAAGCCCGTTCTGTCTTTCACACTTCCGGATGGATTGTATAATTCCAGTTTCGCAAATATCTGAATTTCCGGATTCGTCTCGAAATGATGCAGTCTGACAAGAGGCGTATGGCCGATTAATTCTTGCATAGAATCATAATAATGCATCTTACTTTACCTCGCTTTTTTCAATTGCCTGCTGTAAATCTTCCAGAATATCGGCAATATCTTCAATGCCTACTGATAACCGGATTAAGCCGTCTGTAATGCCGACCTGTTTCCGGATTTCTTCCGGAATGGAGGCATGTGTCATAGTTGCCGGATGGCATACGAGTGATTCGACTCCGCCGAGACTTTCCGCTAACATGATGAGTTTCAGACTCTTGAAGAAGGTTTTAATATCATAATTGTCATGCAGTTCAAAAGAAATCATGACACCGCCGTTTTTGGCCTGTTTTTTGTTGATTTCATAACCCTGACCGGATTCCAGTCCGGCATAGTACAGATTTCTGACAGCTCGGTGATGCTGAAGGAAATGTACGACTTTTTCAGCATTTTCGACATGTCTGTCCATGCGGACTCCTAATGTCTTGATGCCCCTGATTAACAGGAACGAATCGAACGGAGGCAGAACACCGCCTGTCGAATTCTGGATAAAGGCAATCTGTTCGGCGAGTTCCTTTGTCGAAACAACAATCAGTCCGGAAACGACATCGCTGTGACCGCCGAGATACTTTGTCGCGGAATGTACGACAATATCTGCACCGAGGTCGAGAGGCTTCTGTAAATAGGGGGTCATGAAGGTGTTATCGACAATCACAAGCAAATCATGCTTATGAGAAATTTCCGAAATTGCCTGAATATCTGTAACTGTCATCAGCGGATTGGCAGGACTTTCAATCATAACGGCTTTGACATCGGGGGTAATCTGGGTTTCAAATACTTCCGGATTTGCGGTATCTGCGATAGTATAATTGATATTGAAATGATTGAACACTTTATCCAGCACTCTGAATGTACCGCCGTAGACATTGCTGGAAATCAGCACTCTGTCACCGGATTTCAGCAGGCTCAGTACTGCGGTGATGGCCGCCATACCGGAGGCGAATGCAAATCCTGCATAGCCGTTTTCGAGTTCGGCAATCAGGGCTTCAAGGGCTTCTCTGGTCGGATTGCCTGTTCTGGAATATTCATAGCCGCGCATTTCGCCGAGGCCATCCTGTTTATAGGTCGATGTCTGATAAATCGGAATATTGACTGCTCCGGTTCTCTCATCAATAGAAATTCCGCCGTGAATTAATGCTGTACTGATATTCTTAAACTGACTCATGATAAAAAATCTCCTTTCAAATAAGCACAAAAAACCGGAGAATACAGAAAACTGCATTCTCCGGAAAAATTTTCAGAATTGTAATTTTATAATAACGATATGATAAAATTACCCTGACACGCGGGAGCTGTTTCTCTGCTTCATAATTATGCAATTATAGTGAGCACAACAGCAACAACATGCAGTCAGGGTATTCACAGAAAACATGAGAAACGACTCCTTTCAGATAAAATCAATAATAATTATATAAGATAACGAACAAACAATATTATTCAAACATAGGGGTGGACAGATAACGCTCACCGGTATCCGGCAGAAGTGCGACAATTGTCTTACCCTTGTTTTCCGGACGCTTTGCGAGCTGAATGGCTGCCCATACGGCCGCACCGGAAGAAATACCTACCAGAACGCCTTCACTTCTGGCGATGAGTCTGCCTGTTTCAAAAGCATCTTCATTTTCAACAGCAATGACTTCATCATAAATATCTGTATTCAGTGTTTCCGGAACAAATCCAGCACCGATGCCCTGAATCTTGTGAGGGCCGGAAACGCCTTCACTCAGTACAGGTGAACCCTTCGGCTCTACTGCAACAATCTTGACATCCGGATTCTGGGATTTCAGATATGTGCCTACGCCGGTGATAGTTCCGCCTGTGCCGACACCGGATACGAAAATATCAACTTTGCCATCGGTATCGTTCCAGATTTCCACACCGGTTGTTTTTTCATGTGTGGACGGGTTAGCCGGATTTGTGAACTGGGACGGAATAAAGCTATCCGGAATTTCTGCGGCAAGTTCCTGTGCCTTTGCGATTGCGCCTTTCATACCCTTTGCGCCTTCTGTCAGTACGATCTCCGCACCATAGGCTTTCAGGAT
>JAFUWP010000034.1 GCA_017483405.1 Oscillospiraceae bacterium
AGTACAGAAATTGCCAAGCGGCAACTACAGAGCCGTTGTTGCTGCCGGATATAACGAAAACGGCAAGAGAATTTACAAGTCCTTTACTGCCAAGAATGAATGGGAAGCTATCAAGATGGCAGAGGACTTCAAGCGTACCCGTGAGGAATTGACTGATAAGAATGTGACGGTTCATAAGGCTATGGAAATGTACATCGAAAGCCGTGTGAATATCATTGAACTGACTACAATCAGAAGTTACCGTCAGATTGCAAAGCACTGTTTCAAGTGTATTCATGATACGAAACTCTCTTCTCTGCGGTCAATGGATATTCAGAGGGCGGTCAATCTGGAGAGTGCAAGAGTCAGTCCGAAATATGTCAAAAATGCCTATGGTTTTCTGAAATCGGTGCTGAAAATGTACGATGTCAATATCAATCTGAACAGCATCAAACTTCCGAAACTCACCAGAAAAGAAAAAGAACTGCCGTCATTTGAAACTGTGTTCAGTATTGTCAGGGGAACGGAAGTCGAACTGCCTGTACTGCTTGCTTCGTGGCTTAGTCTGCGTATCGGTGAGGTTATCGGCTTGCAGTTTCAGGACGTAGATTCCGAACACAGAAAAATCCGTATCAGACGGACGATTATTATGACCGATGACGGCTATCAGGTGCGTGACGGCTGTAAGACCGAAAAAAGCATGAGAACCATTCAGCTTCCTGCCTACATTCTGGAACTGATTCAGAAACTTCCGCATGAGAATGAAACGGATTTCATTGTGCCGATGACAAGAAAAGCTGTGTACAGCAGATTCAAACGGCTCATGGAGAAAAACGGAATTGACGTAACTTTTCATGACCTTCGTCATTTGAATGCGTCAGTGATGCTCATGCTCGGCGTGCCTGACAAGTATGCTATGGAGCGTGGCGGTTGGTCAACAGACCACATTCTGAAATCGGTTTATCAGCAGACGTTCAGTTCCGAACGGGAGAGAGTGGATGAGACAATCGACAGCGATTTCACAGGTATTGTAGACAGACTGAATGCCTGAAAAATTGTCCGGTAACAGGATTTTGTTGCACGGACTGTTGCACGAATTTTTCAAAATCGCTATATTACGTCTTTTCGGAGCGGAAATCAATAGGTTCAAATCCTGTTACCCGCATGAGAAACAGTGCTAATACAATAATTCTGTATCAGCACTGTTTCTATTGATAATTCAAGAATTTTCTGATTCAAAATCAATATCTGCGATTTCCTGTTCACGCTTTGCAATCATATCATTATATTCCGGCATGTTCACGGTCATGAATACGCTCCATGATAAGTTCTTCAATCTGATTTTTCAACACTGTAATTTTTTATATACTGCTGAATTTGCTTTTCATACTAAGGTTTCTGTTTTATCAATCCATTTCTGAAAATCCATTCTTCTGCTCCTCCACTACCAGTTTTTTTGCATCTTCCTGCATCAGAGGACGACCCCAGAGAAAACCCTGAATAAAATCACAGCCAATACTGCGGAGTGTTTCCAGCTGTTCCTGTTCCTCAATGCCTTCAGAAATCACATCAAATCCCATAATATGTCCGATGGAAATGATAGCCGCTACATACTGTTTGGAAGATTCACTGGTATTCATCTTATCAATAAAGGATTTATCTATTTTCAGAAGATTCGCCGGAAAACTGTTGAGATAACTGAGTGAGGAATATCCTGTACCAAAATCATCAATTGCAATTTTAACTCCCATCTGTCTGATTTCATTGATGCATTTTAATGCTTTTTCAGCAGAATCAATCATGATGGATTCTGTAATTTCAATTTCTAATTTTTCGGCCGGTATACCACTGGAATATAAGAGTTCTTTAATTTCTTCCAGAAAATCATTTTTCATCAGATGGCGCACTGAAACATTGATGCTCAGTATCAAATCTGCGCCGGATTTTTTCAGAAGACTGCCGAAAAATGCGGTGGATTTTCTGAAAACAGCACTGTCTACCTTATCAATCAGACCGACCTTTTCGGCAACGGGAATGAACTCTGCCGGACTGATGAAATGACCTTCTTTATCTTTCATACGGGCAAGTGCTTCAAAACCGCGCAATACATGATTCATATCATACTGCGGCTGTAGATTGAAATAGATAGTATCATTTTCAAGTGCAGTCCTGATTTTATTTTCTATTTCAAGAATACGTTCTGTTTTCAGCAAATCCGGTGTAAAGTGTATGATGTGGTTACTGCTGTTTGCCCGTTTTACTTCACGCATAGCCACTGTTGCATAGGACATAACAGAATCTTTATCTTTGGCCTCATCCGGAAATGATACATATCCGAAACTGGCGGTAATATAAAAATCACATTCATCTATTGTCATGCGCCGGTTCAGTGCATCTTCATACTGTTTTATCGTTTGCAGAAGTTCTTCATCTGACTGATAGTTTTGAATCACTAAAGCAAATTCATCTCCGCTGATGCGAGTGATATAATCTTTTGTTCCGGAATTTCCGGAATCTGCGATTGCTTTCCATCGGGACGCGATTGCTGTCAATACCTCATTGCCGGCATCAAGTCCCATTGTACTGTTGATGCTCTTGAAATTATTGATGTCAATAGATACCATAGTAAACGGATTCCCCTGCTGAATTAAATCCTTGATAAATTCATGACAGGCGAAACGATTAGGCAGACCGGTCAGCCTGTCTGTATAACTGATATGTCTGAGCCGTTCCATCATTTTGTAGCTTTCAAGCTGTGCCGCGATAAAAAATGTTGTCAGTTCCAGTGTTTCCTTGATGGGAATGATATTCTGTATATCAAAATTAGTTGCCCACAGAAATCCGAGTATTTCATGCTCATACCGGAGCGGAAACAGTATCACGCTGGAAACACCGGATTCTTTCAGAACGTGATACCATAGAAGATTATCTTGTTTGATATTCTCTATATCTTTCTCATTTTTGAGAATCAGGCAGTCTCTTTCCCTCATGCTGTCCGCCCATGAAGCTGTGATTTCATCAAAATTCACAAACTGCGATGCTCTTTTAATGCTGGCATTTTCATCAAAACTTGTTGTCAGTTCTGAAAATGTACCATCCTGAACATTCTGAAGCAGAATAGAACAGGCATCCGCCCTGCAAATGAAACGAATATCCTGCACGACTTCCTGCATGATTTTTTTCATATCATTTGTTTCATGGAGTTTGATACAAGTTTTGAGTACATCTTCATAAGCTCTGCCGGAATCACCGGAACTCAGACTGACATCATCCGAAGTACAGGGATTTGCAGTATAAGTACAGTAACACCGGTTATCTTTTTCATAATCAAGGGGCATAACAAAAATATCAAACCACATATTGATATGATTCAGATGTACGTATGTATGAATTGGCGTTTTCTGTATTGCGGCTCGATAACAAATATCTTCAAAGCCTATATCCTTCGGCAGATATGTTTCATACGGTAAATCTGGAATAAATGTATTTTCTCCTCTTACTGTCTCGCCCGTTGCAAGATTGTATACAGGATGTTCTATAGGTTCAAGATACTTCTGATTGCCGGCAACAAGACAAATTTCACCATATTTTTCATCAGGCTTTTTTTCAACAGAGATGATGCAGGTCGGCGCATGGAACGTATCCGCTAATTCTCGAAAATTCATGATAACTCCTTTCAAACAAGCTGGAAAGCAGGAATATATCTTTATTATACAATAAATTTCCTGAAAAAACAATGGATAAACTGTTAAAAATGCAGAAATTCAGCATTTCTGATAAATACGTTCATCATCTTTCTGATTTCTCATGCACCAGAAAGATATTTTTCAAAATATTGCATTTTTGTCCACCAAGATTTCAGATTGTGGGTTTTCAGACTGCCGGATTTGTATTATAATGATGATAATAAAGTTCTGAAACGAAATATCCTCCGGATAACATAACAGAAAGAAGGATTTTTTATGATAAGACAAAAATTAACAGCATTTCTGACAGCAGGTATGTTATTATCCTGTATCGCAAGTACCCCCGTATCTGCCGCACCCGAAAAAAATAACGGTATGCGCAATATGTCCACTATGGAACTTGTCCGCGATATGGGAATCGGCAT
>JAFUWP010000407.1 GCA_017483405.1 Oscillospiraceae bacterium
AAGGCCCTGCCAAGCTTTCATCTGGGTTTATGGAGAAAAAATACGGCAAACAGATGGGCGACCGTTTCCGTTTGTGGAGTGATGCGCCGGAAGGATTTACAGATTTCGCCTTTGAACCCTGCGACAGAAAAGAAGCGGCGATTCCGAATATGGAAAATGTCAGAAAAAAACTCATAAAAGAAGGATTCAGCCTATCGGAAAATATGATTTCTTCCAGACGCAATGTCAGAAATGAAACTGTCGGTTTTGGTTTTTGTCCGCTTAATCCGCCGGAACTGCCTTTTCTGGTTACGGCATATTCTATCGAACAGATACCGGAACATATTGAACATCGCAACGGGATAGACAGTATCTATCAAATGCAGGTCACCTGTTCTGAAAGAGATTATCCGGCTATGGAGAGACTTGTCGGCAATGACAGCAAAGTAAAGCTGATTCACGGCAGACGGACAGAAATCAGCAAGGTGATATTTCTCAGTAAAAAGGCAAATTTTACACCGCCTCCCCTTCAGGGAATGTTCGGCATGAATGTCGGTTTTGTAACGGAAAATGACATCAAAGAAAGGAATGTCTGATATGGAAAAAATTAAGAAAAGAAACTCTGTGTGTGCAGGGCGGATATAAGCCTAAAAATGGTGAACCCCGAATGATACCCATCATTCAGAGTTCCACATTCAAATATGATACAAGCGAAGAAATGGGCAAATTGTTTGATATGGAAAAATCAGGATATTTCTATTCGCGTATTCAGAACCCTACCTGTGATAACGTAGCCGCTAAAATATGCGAACTGGAAGGCGGAAGTGCGGCGATTCTGACAAGTTCCGGACAGACAGCGACTTTCTTTTCCCTGTTCAATATTTGCGGATGCGGTGACCATGTCATTGTATCAAGCATGATATACGGCGGAACATATAATCTGTTCCACATGACAATGCGCCGGATGGGCATTGAATTTACATTTTTGAATCCGGACTGCTCCGAAGCGGAACTCGATGCCGCATTCCGTCCGAATACTAAGGCAGTATTCGGCGAATCTATTTCCAATCCTGCGCTTGTAGTGCTGGATATAGAAAAATTCGCAAAAGCGGCACATAAACACGGTGTTCCGCTGATTGTGGATAACTCCTTTCCGACTCCGCTGAACTGCCGGCCTTTTGAATGGGGTGCAGATATTGTAGTGCATTCCACTTCAAAATATATGGACGGTCATGATTCTACCATAGGCGGATGTGTCATTGATTCCGGTCATTTTGACTGGGACAGCTATGCTGATAAATATCCGTCACTGACGACACCAGACCCGTCTTATCATGGAGTAATTTATACAAAGCAGTTCGGGAGAGAGGGCGCATATATCACCAAGATGACAGCGCAGATTATGCGTGACCTCGGTGCAGTGCAAAGTCCTTTCAATGCCTATATTCTTAATCTGGGGCTGGAATCTCTGGCCGTGCGGATAGAGCGTCATTGCAGTAATGCGATGAAAGTAGCACTTTTCATGAAAGAACATGAAAAAATCGAATGGGTCAATTATCCCAGCCTTCCCGATAATCAATACAGTGCTCTTGTGAAAAAATATATGCCGGATGCTACCTGCGGAGTTATCTCTTTCGGAGTAAAGGGCGGCAGAGCCGGTGCAGAAGAATTCATGAAACATCTGAATGTTTCCATGATATGCACTCATGCCGCAGATGCACATTCCATTATTCTGCATCCTGCCTCATCCACTCACCGACAGCTCAGTGATGAAGCATTGCTTGCATCGGGAGTATCTTCCGACCTGATACGGATTTGCGTTGGTATCGAGAATGTGGAGGATATTATTGAGGATATTGAACAGGCACTTTCATTTATCTGATAATGAGATAAAGCTTATCCCTCTCGGAAACCAGATTCCGAGAGGGATAAATTTTATCCGAAACAAAGAGACAGCCTGATGGCTGTCTCTTTGCAGTAGCTTTAATTTTTCCATCCGGTGGAAACAGCACGTTTTGTCACCATGCTGTGATAGATGCCTTTTTTCTGCATGAGCGTGTTGTGATTACCGCTTTCTGCAATCATGCCGTCTTTGATAACCATTATCTTATCAGCACTGATAATCGTATT
>JAFUWP010000408.1 GCA_017483405.1 Oscillospiraceae bacterium
AATTCCTTAAAACTTAAGCGACTCGCAGAAAGTATTAATCAAAATGGCAAATCCTGAAATCTTAGCACCAGCCGGCAGTATGGAAACACTGATTGCCGCGCTCCGATGCGGTGCAGATGCCGTCTACATCGGGGCGAAAGCCTATTCTGCCCGAAGCAGTGCCGTCAATTTCGATTTGCCGGAACTCAGACAGGCGGCGGAACTCTGTCATCTGTATGGTGCGAAACTGCATCTTGCTGTCAATACGCTCCTGACAGACAAAGAACTGCCGGAGTTTCAGGAATTTATCTGCAAAGCCGCCGAATCCGGCATTGATGCATGTATTGTGCAGGATTTAGGGGTTCTGAAAATCATAAAAAGCATCATTCCGGAAATGACAGTTCATGCCTCAACTCAGATGAGCATCCATACTCCCGAAGGCGCATTGCAGGCGAAATCGCTGGGATGTTCCCGCATTGTCGCCGCCCGTGAAATGTCCCTCGAAGATTTGAAATTATTATGCGCACTCCCTGTCGAAACAGAGGCTTTTGTGCATGGTGCGCTGTGTATGTCCGTTTCAGGACAGTGCAGTTTTTCGGCTGTTGCAGGCGGAAGAAGTGCCAATCGCGGACAATGCGCACAGGCCTGCCGTCTGCCGTGGAAAACACCTTCCGGAAGGAATCCGGCGGCATTGTCTCTCAAAGATTTGAGCCTTGCTGAACATGTACAGGAACTGAAAAAAATCGGCGTGGATTCGTTCAAAATCGAGGGCAGAATGAAACGTCCCGAATATGTTGCCTCTGCTGTCACCGCGCTGAAAATGGCTCTGGAAGGCCTTCAGCCGGATATGGAAACCCTTCAGGCAGTTTTTTCCCGAAGCGGTTTTACAGATGGATATTTTACCGGAATCCGGAAGAATATGTTCGGTTATCGGCGGAAAGAAGATGTTCTCGCCGGTCAGAAAGTCTTTAAAGAAATTCAGGCAGGCTATGAAAAGGAACGAACGGTTACTTCACTGGATTTCTCCATGAAGATGAAAGCAAATCAGCCGGTTCTGCTGACGGTTTCGGATGAAGACGGGAATATCGTGACAGTTTCCGGTGAGATTCCGGAAACGGCTCTGAAATCGCCTCTGACTTCCGAAATGCTCCGGAAAAGTATGCAGAAATTAGGGGATACTGTCTATTTCTGCCGGAATGTTGTATCAGAGAATCCGGACGGGCTGATTCTGTCGGCATCGCAGTGCAATGCGCTCAGGCGGAACGCTGTCGAAGCAATGAATACAGAACGTGTCCGGAACAATACGCCGGTTTATGAAATCCATCCGGAAATAGAATTTCAGCTGGAAACGAAACAGCATTCCGCTGTCAGGAAAAGACTCCATATCCGGAAACTGTCTCAGATACAGGGGATTTCCGCAGAAATCGTATGTCTGCCGGTATCGCTCGCGCAGAACTGTAAGCCGGAATTGTCGTATTATATCGAAGCCCCTCGGATTATCCGGAACGAAAAGAAATATGCACAGAAATTAAAAGAATTATATCAGAAAGGGTATCGGCATCTGATTTGTCATAATCTTGCTGATGTCAGAATCGGCCGGAATATCGGCCTGATTCTGCACGGCGGATTCGGCCTGAACTGTACCAACCGCATCACGGCGCAGAGCCTTGCGGAACAGGGATTGCAGGATGTCATGCTTTCTTATGAATTATCCGCAAGAAGTCTGAATGCCCTTGCCGGATGCGTTTCCGGCGGAGCATTCGTCTATGGCCGTCTGCCGATGATGCTGTTCCGTGTATGTCCGATAAAATCGCAGGATGGCTGTCATCGCCGGAACTGCATGATGACTGACCGTACCGGCAGAAAATTCCCTCTGTTATGCAGTCAGGAATATGACTATATCGAGATGCTGAATTCCGAAACGCTCTGGATTGCTGATAAATTACAGGATTTTTCCGCGCTGGCATATCAGGATTTCTATTTCACCGAGGAATCGCCGGAACAAATCAGACAAATTCTGCATGATTATGAATATCAATCCGGAAATGTTCCGGAAAAACGTACAAACGGCTTATATTTTAAAGGAGGTCTGCGCTGATGCAGTTATTTTTCAAGAAACTCAAAGAAAATGCGATTCTGCCGACAAGGGCAACGGCTTACAGTGCCGGTGCGGATTTGTATGCCTGTCTGGATGAACCTGTTGTGATAAAATCCGGCGAAACCGTGATGATTCCGTTCGGAATCGCCTGTCAGCCATCCGATGCCGGAACAGTCATTCTGATTTTTCCGCGTTCCGGACTGGCATCCAAAAACGGCATCGCTCTCGCGAACGGTGTCGGCGTGGTTGACAGCGACTATCGGGGCGAATGGCAAGCCCCTCTGCATAACAGCAGTCAGCAGGATTTTACCGTGGAACACGGCATGAGAATCGCGCAGGCCGTTCTGATGCCTGTCCCGTTTCCGGAAATTCTGGAAACAGATACCCTCGATGAAACCGAAAGAGGAACATCCGGTTTCGGGTCAAGCGGTGTGAAATAAGATAATTTGAATCATAAAAAGGAGAATCTGCAATGAAACAAGGACTTCTGATGTTTGCGGTTCTGCTGGCGGCGGTAGTGGTCGGCAGTCTGCTCGGCGATTTTTCAAGAACGGTTTCCAGCATCGAATGGATGGGAAAAACTTTCGAGGTCGGAATTGATGCATTTACCCTGAATCTGAAAATTTTTCAGGTGACGCTCGGATTCCAGATTCATGTATGTGTTTCGGAAATTCTGATGATTATTGTCGGCCTGATATGCTATCCTAAACTGAGAAACGCGCTGGGAGTATAAGAAATTTCTTTCCGGATACATAAAAAAATCCGGAAAAAGCTTGTTTTCTGCTGAAAGTCATGCTATAATAAATAACAGAGATAGATTTTTTTGAACAAAAGGAGAAGAAAACATGTTTACGAAAGACATCGGCATTGATTTGGGCACGGCAAATACACTGGTATACATGCGCGGAAAAGGCATTGTTCTCCGTGAGCCGTCCGTTGTGGCCGTCAATACCAGAACCGAAAAAGCACGTTATGTCGGAAAAGATGCCAAACAGGTCATCGGCCGCACCCCTGGTTCGATTGTAGCCGTCAGACCACTTCGCGAAGGCGTTATCGCCGATTTTGATTTGACTGTCACCATGTTGCAGGAATTCATCCGGAAGGCACTGAAAGGACATATTTTCGCCAAAGCAAGAGTGACTATCTGTATCCCGTCAGGGGTGACTCCGGTCGAGAGAAATGCCGTCCGCGAAGTGACCGAGAGCGCAGGTGTCCGGCAGGTGTTCATTATTGAAGAACCTATGGCCGCGGCTATCGGGGCAGGACTCCCGACTACTGAACCCACCGGCAGTATGATTGTAGACATCGGCGGCGGTACGAGCGAAGTCGCTGTGATTTCGATGGGCGGGATTGTGGCATCCCGTTCAGTGAAGTGCGCCGGTGATGCGTTTGATGCCGCTATCATGAATTATGTCAAGAAGAAATATAATTTATTAATCGGCGAAAGAACCGCCGAAAATGTGAAATTAACCATCGGTTCGGCATTCCCTGCCGAAAATGAAGATACAATGGAAATCAAGGGCAGAAATCTGCTCAACGGCCTGCCCGAAAATGTAACAGTTTCCTCTGCCGAAATCCGCGATGCAATGGTAGAACCGCTTTCACGGGTGCTGGATGCCGTCAAGACTACGCTGGAAGAAACCCCTCCGGAACTTTCTGCCGATATTATCGACCAAGGCATTACGCTCGCCGGCGGCGGTGCTCTGCTCCGCGGACTGGATAAGCTCATCAGCAGAGAAACCGGAATCCCCGTCTATATCGCGGAATATCCCCTCGACTGCGTGGCCGAAGGCGCGGGAAAAGTACTCGAAAATATGGACAAGTATCAGGATACACTTGTAGAATATCTGAAATATTATGAAAAATAACAGAAAAGAGGAATCATCATGCTGAATTTTCTGAAAAGCGGGAAATGCAAAGCTGTCCTCTGGGTGCTTGCCCTGTTGATTGGCCTGATGCTGTATGCTGTCTTTGTGGGTGGATATACTATCAGCAGTGTGGGCATCTTCAAGATGATAGCATCACCGTTTCAGAAGGCCTCAAATGCGATTTCCCAGCATGTGGAATACGGTCTGGATTTGTATCGCAATGCTGAAAATTATTACGAAGAAAACCGCGCGCTGAGAGAAGAAATCAATGCTCTGCATACCGAACTTGCCGATTATGAAGCCGCTAAAGAAGAACTCGAACGCTTGCAGGCATTCATCGGCATCAAGGAGAAACATGAAGATTATTCGATGACTGCGCCTTTCGATGTGACTGGTTATGTTACAAATGACCCGTTCTGCGCGTTCATGATTGACGGCGGCTCGGAAGACGGCATCAGTCTGTATGACCCTGTTGTCAGTGATATGGGTCTGGTCGGAGTCATCACCGAACTCGGCGCACATACCGCAACGGTTACGACTATTCTTTCTCCGGAGCTTTCTGTTTCGGCAGGAACGAGAGCATCTAAAGAAAGAGGCGTTCTCACCGGAAGTGTTTCCCTCGCGATGAACGGCTTATGCAAATTGCAGTATCTGGATAAAAATACCAATCTCAAAAAAGATAAAATCATCCTGACAACCGGCGAAAATGGCTTGTTTCCGGCAGGATATGTCATCGGCTATGTGAAAGAAGTTTCTATGGATGATACCGGTCTGACGGCTTATGCCTCCGTAGAGCCTGCATCAGATATGAAAAATCTCAGTCTGGTTGTCGTGATTACCGATTTCAGCGGAAAGGCAGAAAACAGCGATGTACAGTAATAAAATTCAGAAATCGAATTATCTGGTTTTACAGACAGTGCAGTGGGTTCTGTTTGCGGTCATCATCGGGCTGAGTTATCTGTTTGAAACTTCCGGAAGTTATGTCAAGCCTCTGGTGCTGATTCCTGTTGCCTTATGCATCGCATCGCATACGGGCGAATTGCAGGCGATGGCTGTCGGTGCAGTCTGCGGACTTCTTCTGGATTTGGCAAGCGGAAAACTTCTGGGGTTCGATGCGTTTTTTCTGGTGATAATCTGCGTTCTGATTTCGCTGTTATATCGCTATTTCCTCAGACAGAAGCTAATCAACATGCTGTTCCTGACCGCGGCTTGTACCCTCGTGCAGGGCTGTCTGAATTATGTGTTATACTATGCCGTCTGGGACTATGAAGATGTCTTCCTGATTTGGCAGAAAATTATTTTTCCAAGCTGTCTGATGACGGTCGCCTCTTCGGTGATTTTTTACTTCCTGATTAAGAAAATTGCCGAAAAATGCAGAAACCGCAGAATTAATCAGCTCGAAAAGACCATTCTGTCAGACTGGCAGGACTTGCAGAATTAAAGGTGTTAAGTTATGAGAAGAACCGTTTCGGAATATATTAAATTAGTACTGTCAGTACTTCTGGTGCTGGCATGTACTTGTTTCTGTGCCCTGAGACTGATGAAAATTCAGGTCGTGGAATCTCAGAACTATCAGCGTGAAACTTCCGCTCAGACAAGCTACACGCAGAGCATCGCCCCCACCAGAGGCGAAATTGTCGATGCAGACGGCACTCTGCTTGTCGGCAATCATGTGACTTATGCCGTCATGATTGATAAAGCCCTCTTTCCGGCAGATGACCAGAAAGCAAACAGAATTCTGCTCGAACTGGTGCAGATTCTCTCTGAAGCAAAAGTGCAGTGGGCTGATACCCTCCCGATTTCGATGAATTCACCTTATCGGTTCAGGATAGATGTCAGTCAGGATGATTTGAATTATATGAAAAATATCATCGGTGTGAACCACTACGCAACCGCCGATAACTGTATGCAGATACTGTGCGAAACATATCAGATTGATGAAAATTATACACCCCGTCAGAAACGCATGATTGCCGGATTGCGGTATGCAATGGCGCAGGCAGATTTTTCGGTATCGAATCAGTTTCAGGTCGCCGAAGAACTCCCGATGGATACCGTCACCGAAATTTCTCAGCTTTCACTGAAATTACAGGGCGTTGTGATTTCGCAGATTCCGGAACGCAGAATTGAAGTCGGTAATGTCATCCCTCATGAAATCGGCACAACAGGGCCTATTTATGCCGAAAATGCAGATGAGTATCTCGCAAAGGGCTACTCACTGGATGCGATTGTAGGCATCAGCGGAATCGAAAAGGCAATGGAATCCGAATTGCAGGGCGAATCCGGCATCAGAACCATCACATTTGAAGCTGGTGAAATCATTTCCGATGAAATTACCACACCTGTCACGGCCGGACATACCGTCAGACTGACGGTCAGCAGTCAGTTTCAGAGAGGGCTACAGGAGATTCTGGAAGAATTTCTGGAAGATTTCGAGAGCTTTACCGATGAGGACGGAAACGAAATCAAGAGCGGTGCGCTTGTCGTTCTGGATGCGAAAACTGGTGCAGTACTCGGCGAGGCGACCGCGCCGACTTATGACCTGACAAAATATCATGAAAATTATGAAGATTTACTTCATGAATCGGGGAATCCTCTCTATAACCGCGCAACGCTCGGATTATACCGGCCAGGTTCTACTTTCAAGACGATAACGGCCACGGCCGGCCTGAATGAAGGCCTTGTCGATGGAGATACTACCTTCTTCTGCGGAAGGCAGTATCAGTATTATGATGTAACATTCAGCTGTACAGGCTATCACAGTAATATCGCAGTAGCAAGGGCACTGATGGTTTCCTGTAACTCATATTTCTACGAACTTTCCAGAATGCTGAATATCGACAAAATCACAGAGTATGCGAAATTATACGGCATCGGGCAGAATACCGGCATTGAAACCAGAGATTCCGCCGGATATATGGCCACTCCTGAAAAATATCAGGAACTCGGCATCGACTGGACAGTCGGACAGGTATTGCAGGCAGGCATCGGCAACGGTGAAACGATGGTGACCCCCTTACAGCTGGCTTGCGTAGCGAATACCATCGCGAACAAGGGTGTCCGCTATGAACCGTATCTGGTAGACAGTATCTGGGATTACAGTCAGAAAAAATGTCTGAAAAAAACTAACCCCACGGTCGCCGACAGAATTCATTTAAATTATGATGATGTCTATGAAAATATCCAGAAAGGCATGATTATGGCCTCCGGCAACAGTTTTCCGTCAAAATATTCCCTTCAGAATCTCGGTTATGATGTCGCCATCAAGACCGGTACACCGCAGTCAGACAGTCACTATCAGGATTCCGTCTTTATCGGATATGCCCCTGCTGATGACCCTCAGATTGCCTTTGCCGGCATCGTGGAAGGCGGAGAATATTCCAAATATATGATTCGCCCGATTCTCAAATTATATGAAACTTGCTACGGCATGGAAGATATTGACGAAACCGAAAGCGAAACAAACGTAAAAATTCGTTAAGATTCATAATTTTTATACGTTGAAATTTAATACATTTCACAAAAATTCATGAAATGCCGCAAATAAATTTGACAAATCTGATATTTGTGATATAATTAATAGTAGGTATGTTGTATCAATATGGAAAGCGATTTCAACAGAACGGCATCTCGCCGTAAATGACCGCTGGGACTGATGCAAACTGTCCCTCGGAAAGGAGCTGTATGCATGACAAATGACCCGAAATTGATTGCTATTACCTCAGGAAAAGGCGGTACGGGAAAATCCTCTATCAGCTATGGCATCGGCTATACGCTCGCAAAACAGGGCAATCGTACCCTGATTATCGAACTGGACTTCGGTCTGCGCTGTCTTGATATTATGTTCGGCATGGAAGGGACTGTCAAGTTCGATTTGGGAAATGTCCTGAAAAATAATATGCAGGTATTGGATGCCGTTTCCCGTGTGCCAGGGGTCAGCAATCTCGAAATCCTCTGCGCACCAAAAGACCCCTTCATGAAAGTTACTGCCGAACAGGTCGTGAATATCTGCCGCGGTGTCCGCAAATACTACGATTTTATTATTATTGATACTGGCGCGGGTATCAGTTCACACGTGTTCGACATCGTGGAACAGGCGAATCTGATTCTGGTCGTCACGACTCCTGACCCTATCTGCATCCGTGATGCAACAATGATGTCTGATGAATTCTATCAGAGAGGAAACAAGCGTCAGCGTCTGATTATCAACAAAGTCAGCGAAGAAGTCATCAAAAGCAAAATGATTCAGAATCTTGATGAAATTATTGATGCTGTCGGAATTCAGTTGCTGGGCGTAATTCCGGATGACATGATGCTGAAAGAAGCTACCGGCAAAGGTAAAAAATTACCTGTAGAAGCTCCCAGTCTGGAAGCTTTCGATGCCATTTCCAAGCGACTTACCGGCGAACAAGTACCGCTTGTGATAAAATAATATAACCGCACCTGCGGTGGAAAGGAATGAGAACTATGACAATTGCCTTAATCGCTCATGATGCCAAGAAAGAACTGATGGTTCAGTTCTGCATCGCGTATTGCGGTATTCTTTCGAGATACCATCTCTGTGCAACCGGTACAACCGGAAAAGTAGTGGGGGAGGCTACTGGCCTGCCAATTCAGAAATATTTCAGCGGTTCGCAGGGAGGCGGCGAACAGATTGGCGCGAAAATCGCATGTAATGAAGTGGATGTGCTCCTGTTCTTCCGTGACCCGAATCTGAGAAATCCTGACCAGAATGATGTTACTCTGCTCCGTCTGTGCGATGTGCATAACGTGCCGATGGCAACCAACATCGCTACTGCCGAAGCGTTAATCATGGCACTGGAACGCGGTGATTTGGACTGGCGCGAAATCGGCAACCCGTCTTTCTGAAAACGGAAAACTGTAGGAATCAGGTCTGCTGAAACTGCATGACAGCAGGTCAGCAGGCTTTTTTCTGCATAGATATTATAAAAAATAATTGGAGGAAAAGATTTATGAGTTTATTGAAACGTCCTAACGGGACGGAAGATATTCTGCCTTCCGTCAGCCGTGACTGGCAGAAACTGGAGGAATTTCTCCGGAATACTGCCGGTGTGTTCGGATTTCAGGAAATCCGGATTCCGACTTTTGAACAGACAGAATTATTCAGCCGCGGCGTTGGCGAAACTACTGATGTCGTACAGAAAGAAATGTATACCGTCACTGCGAAGGAATCTTCTTTCACGCTCCGTCCGGAAGGTACAGCAGGCACTATCAGAGCCATGCTCCAGAACGGCCTTCTGAATGAAGCCCTTCCGCAGAGAGTTTATTATATTCTGTCCTGTTTCCGTCATGAACGTCCGCAGGCCGGCAGACTCAGAGAATTTCATCAGTTTGGCGTGGAAATGGCCGGTTCTGCCCAGCCTTCCGCAGATGCCGAAGTTATCAGTCTGGCAAAGCAGATTCTCGACCAGATTGGCCTGAAAAATATCGAACTGCATATCAATTCTATCGGCTGTCCGAATTGCCGGCAGAATTATCACAAGGCACTGAAAGACTATTTTTCCGGCTCGCGTGAATGCCTCTGCGGTACATGTCAGGAACGTCTCGAAAAAAATCCGATGCGCCTGCTCGACTGCAAAGTCGAATCCTGTAAGGAAATCGCAAAAGATGCCCCCTTAATTCTTGATTATCTCTGTGATGACTGCAAATCACATTTCGAGAAATTAAAATCCAATCTGGATGCGCTCGGCATTGCCTATACCGTTGACCCCAGAATCGTCCGCGGTCTGGATTATTATACCAAAACTGTATTTGAATTCGTCACGACCGAAATCGGCGCACAGGGTACTGTCTGCGGCGGCGGCCGTTATGACGGCTTAATCGAACAGCTCGGCGGTCA
>JAFUWP010000409.1 GCA_017483405.1 Oscillospiraceae bacterium
CAAGCATTTCTTCCCACATCACGCCTTTATCAATGATGAAAAATTCCAGAAAAATATATCTTTTTGCCTTCCGGATTTCTTCCTTCATCTTAGCGAACATCTGTTCACCAAGCGGAAAATATTCTGAATCATAATTCCGATATACCGGATACCCTCCGTAATTCGCCAGATATTCCGCAAGATGTGCATTGACAGAGCTTTTTTCCTCCATCTGATGCAATATCTGTTTCTTCTGAGGGAGATATTTTTTCGTCTCGATAACGCGCCGTGCATAATTTTTCTTGAATACCCGATGACCGACATCTGTCTTAATCAGCAGATAAGCCAGCCCCGTGTATAACGGAAAAATCAGCATCAGCAGAAACCACGGCATCTTATAGGACGGATTCTCCGATGTGTTGCTGATATATACCGCAAGCACCGCATTCAGCGCGAGCAGTCCGGCATAGACCCAGACATAATTCTGACTCAAAAACAATATCGTCAGCACCAGAAATGCTACCTGAATCAACAGCATCAGAATAAACATGGTATTTCTGTTAAACAGAATGCGAATCAGTTTGCGAAGCATATTATTTCACCTGTTTCTGTTCCAGATACGGCTTGAGATACTTTCCTGTATACGATTCCGGAACGCGGATGATGTCTTCCGGTGTTCCCTGCGCGACAATGTTTCCGCCGCCGTCACCACCTTCAGGACCTAAATCAATGATTTCATCTGCAATTTTGATGACATGCATATTATGCTCAATCACGATGACAGTATTACCGGCATCGACAAGTTTCTGCAATACTTCGATAAGCTTGTGAACATCCGCTGTATGCAGGCCGGTGGTCGGTTCGTCCAAGATATAAACCGTCTTTCCGGTGGCCTTTCTGGATAATTCCGTTGAAAGCTTCACCCTCTGCGCCTCACCGCCGGAAAGCGTTGTCGCCGGCTGGCCTATCTTGATATAGCCTAATCCGACTTCCTGCAAAGTCTGTAATTTCTTCGCAATCTTCGGGATGTGCTCGAAGAACAGAACACCTTCATCCACCGTCATTTCCAGAACATCATAGATGGATTTGCCTTTATAGTGAACTTCCAGCGTTTCCCGATTATAACGCTTTCCCTTGCATACCTCACACGGAACGTAAATATCCGGCAGAAAATGCATCTCAATCTTTAAGATGCCGTCACCTTCGCAGGCTTCGCATCGTCCGCCCTTGACGTTGAATGAAAATCTCGCCGCTCCGTAACCATGCGCTTTTGCATCATTCGTCTGCGCGAACAAGTTCCGGATGTCCGTAAATACTCCCGTATATGTTGCCGGATTCGAGCGCGGTGTTCTGCCAATCGGTGACTGGTCAATGCATATCACTTTATCAAGATTCTCGATACCTTCGATTTTTTTGCACTTTCCGCCTTTGATTTTCGCCCTGTTGAGCTTCGCGGCCAGATGCTTATATAAAATCTCATTCACAAGCGATGACTTTCCCGAACCGGATACCCCTGTCACACAGATAAACTTTCCTAACGGAAATTTTATCGTCAGATTCTTCAGATTATGCTCCTGCGCGCCGATAACCGTCAGGAACTTTCCGTTTCCCTGCCTTCTGATTTCCGGAATCGGGATGATTTTCTTTCCGCTCAGATACTGCCCTGTGACAGAATCTCTGCATTTCAGAAGTTTTTCCGGTGTGCCCGAAAATACTACATTTCCGCCGTGAATTCCTGCACCTTTGCCGATGTCAATCACATAATCCGCCGCCATGATGGTATCATCATCATGTTCGACTACAATCAGTGTGTTCCCGATGTCTCTTAAATGTTTCATCGTCTCAATCAGCATGGCATCGTCTCTCTGATGCAGTCCGATGCTCGGTTCATCCAAGATATACAGTACTCCCATCAGAGATGAGCCTATCTGCGTGGCTAACCGGATTCTCTGGCTTTCTCCGCCGGAAAGCGTTCCCGATGAACGCGATAACGTCAGATATTCCAGTCCGACACTCGACAGAAAGCCTAATCTGTCCGCGATTTCTTTCACAATTCGTTCTGCAATGAAATTTTCATGTTCGGTCAGTTTCAGATTTTTCAGGAATTCCAGAGCTTTTTTTACAGGCATCTGCGTGAATTCATAAATATTCAGACCGCCGACTGTCACGGCTAAGATTTCCGGCCTGAGCCTTGCCCCTTTACAAGCCTTGCAGATAACTTCGCCCATATAGTCTTCTAAATCAGCCTTCGCATAAACACTGTTCGTTTCCTGATAACGTCTTTCCAGATTCGTGATAACACCCTCGAACGGCGCATAATACTCTCCGCCGCCTAAATCCTTACTGCGCTTTAAGAGAAGCTTTTCGCCATCCGTGCCGTACAGAAACGCATGTGATGCCTCCTCCGGCAAATCCGCAAACGGCGTATCAAGAGAGATGTTATATTTTTCAGCCAATGCCTGATAATACATCATCGCGATAGAGCCTTCTTCCAGATGATTCCATCCCGATGCGTGTATCGCGCCCCCCAGAATACTCAGTTCCGGATTCGGCACAATCAAATCAGGGTCGATTCTCTGAAACATCCCCAGTCCGGAACATTTTTCACATGCGCCATACGGATTATTGAACGAAAACATTCTCGGAGTCAGTTCCTCCATGCTGATATTATGCTCCGGACATGCATAATTCTGCGAAAAATTCATCATTTCACCGCCGACAACATCGACATGAATGATGCCTCCCGTCAGGGAAGATGTCGTTTCCAGACTGTCCGTCAGCCTCGACATGATGCCATCTTTAATAATCAATCTGTCAACTACTATCTCGATTGTATGCTTGATATTCTTATCCAGCTTGATTTCTTCCGATAAATCATAAATAATCCCGTCTATCCGAACGCGGACATAACCGCTCTTTCCGGCGCGTTCGAGTTCTTTGGCATACTGCCCTTTCTTCCCTCTCACGATGGGCGCAAGAAGCTGAATCTTCGTTCCTTCCGGCAAAGAAAGTATCTGGTCAACAATTTCATCAATCGACTGCTGAGAAATTTCCCTTCCGCAGACCGGACAATGCGGAATTCCGATTCGGGCATATAACAATCTCAGATAATCATA
>JAFUWP010000410.1 GCA_017483405.1 Oscillospiraceae bacterium
ATAATCTGACACATTCCGCACCATAACAGATATATGCTTTCAGAACTACTTCCGTATCGGCATGAGTCGAAAAGCAATAGCCTTGTTTTTCCAGATTTTGCCGGATTTCCTGCGTATTGTAGAGTTCACCGTTATACACAACGGTATAGATTTCTCCGTTATCGGCGCACTGCATCGGCTGACGGCCGTTTTCGGGGTCGATGACAGAAAGACGGGTATGCACCAGCGCCGCATGTTCTGGCAGTTAAATACAGTTCTGGTCAGGCCCTCTGCGCCGGAGGGCTGTCTGCATATTTCGGGCTGTCTGTTCCTGCTGATGCAAATCCTGTTCCCAGTCAATCATACCGGCAATACCACACATAATCTCACGCATCCTTTCAGAATTCATTCAAGACATACTGCACTATATGAATTTTCGTGAAAAATGTGTCTGAAATTTAAATTTTTTATATATAATATGATAAAATACTTGACAAATCAAAAAAAATTGTGTAGAATAATTATATAAACCCAAACCAAATATTATAATAGAAGGAGAAAAATACTATGTTAGACTTCAGAATTGCTACTTTTTTACAGCTCTGTGAAACAAAGAGCTACACCAAAACTGCAAAATTGCTGGACATCACTCAGCCTTCCGTTACGCAGCATATCAAATATCTGCAAAGAAGATACCAGTGTAAATTGTTCAGCTATGAGGGAAAAACCCTCCGCCTGACCCCAGAAGGTGAATATCTCCGCCGTCAGGCCGAAGCCATGACCAAAATGAGTACCAAAATCGTTGCCGATTTGCAGCGTATGGGTGATGCCCGTCAGGCACTCCGTTTCGGCTATCCGGAAGAATTCGGCGAAACGGCCGCCGCTAAAATTCTGGCGCAGATTCTGAAACGGGAAAATGCTCCCGAAGTCAGTCTGTATGTCAAGAAAACAGATGAATTAATCACCATGCTCGGAAATGGTCAGCTCGATTTCATCCTTGCAGACAGTATCAGCGAAGATGTGCAGTTCACAAGCGAACCGGTCGGAGAAACTGCTTTCTGCTGTTATGCGGCCAAGAATCACGAAAAAGCTCTGGAAGCCATTTCCCAGCTTTTGCCGGAACGCCTTCTCATCAGTGAAAAAGGCTCTGCCGACCGCGAAGTGCTGGAAGAAGTGCTCTCTCAGCATAAGATGATGCCGGATGAATTCCAGCGCACTATGACAGCCGGTACATCCGTTTCGCTCCGTGAGCTGACCGCCGCCGGAATCGGCATTCAGTTCGCTTATGAAACCAGTATGCAGGGCATCGAAGACCGCGTTCAGAAACTGGATATTTCCAATTTCGATGAAAAGCGTTCTCTTGTATTCCTGTATCTGAAAGAAAATCCCGAAGCAGAAAGCTTTAAAGAATTTCTTGAAATGTTCCGGAACGCATGGAACGAAAACAAGGCTTAATACAAACCCATCCGGCAGAGCGCGAACTCTGCCGGATATTTTTCTATTTTAATCTTTCTGCAATTATCTTCTGTGCCGCCTGATTATGCGTTCTTTTTTCAGAAGAAGCAATCTTCTTCTGCCGGTTCGCCTGTCAGCAGATTTCAGAATATTTACCAGCCCCCAGAAATCATTCTCAAAATGCTTTGTGAATACCTGTTCCCGCGGCGTATTGAGATATTCTTCTATCAGGGCGAAAATCGCTGAAATATCATTTCCGTAGGGATAATATGTCGTTTCTCCTGAAAGATTCTGCACAAATCCTTCCGGATTCATGAACTGTGCAGGATAATCAAAAATAATTTCCTGATTTAAAGTTATCCAGTATCTCGGCGAATCTGTCGAGCCGCGCTGACTCTGCATCCGATATATGGTCAGATGAATCTGAAAATTCAGTGTCGGGTCAATGATTTCATATAATTTTTTCTGTAATCTGCTCCAGCGTTTTTCCCGTCTCATTTTTTCCAAGTCCCCCAGTTCAGGACATTCCTGTCCGTACAGCAGTAGATGATACAGAGCAGAACAAATGCCGTCATTACGCCGAAACATCCGCCGCAGGCATCCAGAAGCACATCCGAAATCTGTCCGGAACGTCCGGCAACAAACCGCTGATGCAGTTCATCACTTGCCGCATAAAATGCTGTTGCGCCTATCGAGAGAATGATATTATTCTGTTTTTTTCTCAAAAGCAGATACCATAGAAATCCCATCACGGCATATTCCGTAAAATGCGCCGCTTTCCGTACGATATGCGTCAGGCCTTCAATAATTGTTTTTTGTACGCTTTCTTCATAAGAATGAAAATTCCGGAACAGTATCCGCGCCGCAAACCGACAGAACCGTCCGCTTGTCAGTGTACTTTCATCCGCAGGCTGGGCAGACAGATAAAAAATCACAATCATCAGAAGTATGAGCAGTATCAGCAAAAAAGAAATATGCTTTTTTTTCATCAATTCACCTCTCAGCGTTCGGGTTCGGCTTCATAGAACATGCGATGCTTGCGGACATTGTGACATCTCGTGCTGTTGACAATCCCGATTGCCGTATACATACACACAACCGCCGTACCGCCGGCACTCATGAACGGCAACGGAATACCGATAACCGGCATCACCTTCAGTACCATGCCCAGATTCATGAAACAATGCGAAAATATCATCCCGAATGTCCCGATACAGATAAACTTCCCCTGATAATTCTTGGCATGTAAACTGTCAGTCAGCACCTTAATACAGATATATGTCAGCAGAAACAGCACCAGAAGTGAACCCACTAATCCCCATGCCTGCCCCAGATAGGCATAAATGAAGTCATTATGCATTTCCGGAACGCGGACATAACCATTTTCACTTTGCAGGCCGACTCCGAAAATTTTTCCGTTCGCCAGCGATGCAATGCCTAAATCCTGCTGATATTCCAGATTTTCGGGGTCTGTCCCTGGATGCAGTATCACCAGAATTCTGTTTTTATGCATATCCGAAAGCAGAAAATTCCACGCTATCAGGCCGGAAAGCGGAATCGCCGCCGCCGCCGCAAGAATATATCTCAAAGCAATCTGCGCGCTGAGAATCTCCGCCAGAAAGATAATCACAAATACAATTGCCGTTCCGTAGTCGCCCTGTTTGGCAACCAGTCCTATCGGAATCATCGCGTGAAGACATAACAATAACATATTGCCAATCTGATTCATGTTTTCCTCCACTTTGGCAAGATGAAACGAAAATGTCAGGATAAAAGCTAATTTCAGCAGTTCCGAAGGCTGAAGATAAAAATTTCCGATGGCTATCCATGCTTGGTCATCCGCACCGGCGCGCCGATAGCCTAAGCTTGTAAACGTCAGCCCGACCAGAATCAGTGCCGCCGGTGCATACAGCCACCATAAACGGATGATTTTATTATAATCAATCACGCTTAAGATGCCAATCATGATAAGCCCCAGTCCGCTTGCCAGTGCCTGCGTCCGGAACGTGCTGAAATCACATCGGTCAAGCAGTTCATTCTGCGCGATACTGTACAGCATGATACAGCTGATTGCAGAACATAACACACAAGCCGTTACAAGCCCGTTATCAGAAGCTTTGAAATAGTTCTGAATCGTGTTTAAAATCTTCTTCATGAATTCTGTTCTCTCTTTTCTATCTGTTTTCTCTGTTTATCTCAAATATTTGCTGTCGAATCCGCGGAATTGTACCGCCATCGAAATATCTTCACAGCTGATTTTTTCATTGCCATGCAAATCCGCCGCCGAACGCGCCACTTTTCTGACTCGCATCCCCGTGCGCGCGCTCATGTGATAATACTGATACATCTTGCCGAACATTCTTTCTGCATCATCATCCATCTGACAGAATTCATCTAACAAGCCATCCGGAATCATAGCATTATTGTAGAAACCAAGTCCGGCATATCGTTTTTCCTGCCGGTTTCTTGCGGATTCGACACGTTCCCGAATCACGGCAGAACTTTCCGGCTTTTCCTTTGCAGAAAGTTCTTCATAAGGGAGCGGGTCAATATCAATATGCATATCGAACCTGTCAAGCATAGGCCCTGAAATACGCGAAATGTAATTATGAATCTGTTTCTGAGTACAGGTGCATTTTTTCAGCGGTGAGCCGTAATAACCGCACGGACACGGATTCATCGCCGCCGCAAGCATGAAACTGCATGGATATTCTGCCGTTCCCGAAACACGCGAAATCGTTACTTTCCGCGCCTCCAGCGGCTGACGCAGAATTTCCAGCGTTGACCTGCTGAATTCTGCCAGCTCATCCAGAAATAAAACTCCGTTATGCGCCAGCGAAATTTCCCCTGGTGTCGGAATACTCCCTCCGCCTGCCAGCCCTGCCGCCGAAATCGTATGATGCGGCGACCGGAACGGACGTTCCGTTACTAAAGGACGTTCCGCCGTCAGCAGACCGGCTACGGAATAAACATTTGATGTTTCCAGAATTTCTTCTTTTGTCATTTTCGGCAGAATTGTCGGCAAACGGTTAGCCAGCATACTCTTACCGCTCCCAGGTGTGCCAATCAGCAGAATGTTATGACCTCCGGCCGCGGCGAGTTCCATGCCGCTCCGCGCCTTGAACTGTCCCCGAACATCACAGAAATCCAGCATTTCCGAAAGCGTCCGCGAACCTTCCGGCTCATAATGGGGTTCGGGAGTCAGCGTTTCTTCTCCGACAAGATGAAACATCAGTTCTTCCACCGTTCCTACGCCGTAAGTCTTGATTCCGTCAATAAAGGCCGCTTCACGGGCATTTTCCTTCGGAACATAGATTTCCTGACAGCCGTTTTTTCTGGCAAGCATCGCCATACTCATGACACCGCGCACACCGCGGATTGTTCCATGCAGACCCAGTTCGCCTACGAATACCCGTTCGGGCATCCGCAGAGGCAGTATATCCATCGCCTGCATGAGCGCAACAAAAATTGCCAAATCAAAAGAAGACCCTGTTTTCTTCACATCCGCCGGCGCAAGATTAATCAGAATCCGCCCTTTCGGAAACTGAATCCCTACAGATGATGCCGCACTCCGCACTCTGTCACGGCTTTCCTTGATGCCGGTATCCGGCAGACCGCTCAAATCAAACTGCGGATGTCCCTTGAAAACTTCGGCTTCTACAGTAACCGGAAACGCATTCATCCCGAACATGCCGACACTGTTGGTAATCGCAAACATACTATTTCTCACTTCGCTTTCTTTGTGATTCTGTTATGTTAAGTATAGCATAATTTGTAAAATCCGTCAAGTAGATACCCGATTTCTGATAAAAAATACCACTTGCACAGAAGCGGTATTTTTACGGAATTTTATTTATTTTTCTCTTTCGGCATTGTGAATACAACAATATCATCATAACGATATGCCGGCTTTTTCTGCTGAGTTTCAGGAGTATCGTAATCATCCACAAATTGTGATGTCATCCGTTTCAGGTCTATCTGCTGTTGATAACGCTCGTTGAAATACGGATACCCCTGCTGACGCTGTACCCAGCGCATTTTCATACATTCCGGAATCTGCGAAACAAACAGCAGTCCCAATGCGATGCCGGCATACAAATGCAGAAACCCGATGACCGAAGAAGCCAGTATCAGCACCAGAAGCATGAGTATCAGTTTCAGCCGTTTCGAATCGGCAAAAAAGGCCGTCACGAAAATCACAAGATTAATCAGAAATGCAAAACTTCCCCATAACAGTGCCGAAATTCTGTCAGTATCCCCATAATACAGAATCGGCAGTGTGATGACATGAAAATAACAGTTCGCAAACAGAATCACGCTCGTCAGAAAGAATCGGATTCGATGCATATTCCTGAATCTGAGCATTAATGTCCGGCACTTCGCATAGTGAGAAGTATTTGTTCTGTAGTATTTGTTTCCCTTTTTCATAGCAATTCTCCTTTACGTATAATATTAATATATTATTCATATTTTATTCACATAGTTAAATCAACGATATATTTATACTATATGTATTTAAATCAGCGATTACGGGTAAAGAATCATTTCTGTCGTTCTTTTCACGCAAGTTCAAAAACAGCTTATTTCAGTATTTTATTGATTTTCACGCACTTTCTTTCATTACAATTAGTATATCATATTATTCATAATTTGTCAATAGTTTTTTCATAATTTTCTCGTTTTTTAATTTCTGCATAATCCAGATAGTAGAAATATCCCATTTGTTATGATTTATGCACAAACCAAACACAAAATTATCCAGATTGTAATTTTTGCATAAAAAATTCCCTGCCCGTGCGTTCTGCACAAGCAGGGAATTTCCTGTATTTCAGGGATTATTCAGCTTTATAATCATAAACTGTCGGAGCTGTCGGAAGGTCGAAACCTGTTCCGAGGAAGTAATCTGTATGCGGAGGCTGATTGTATCCGTTATTCTGTGCCGCTACCTGTACACGATACTGCGGATTGTGCATCAGGCTGTAAATCGGATATTCTGTCGTATAAGTCGTTGTGAAGACTCTCAGACCGCCATCAGACTTACGGAAAATCATTTCTTCGCGCCAGTCGCCCATCAGGTCGCATGTCAGGCAGGCATTGGACTTGGAGGCATTGTTATAGGTGACACCATCACCCGTGAAGACTCTGCCTTGTCCGTACTGGTCAACCATCGTTCTGTCGAGGACGGCTCTTTCAAGGACTCCCGTCCAGTAAACAACGGAATTCTGTCCCCACTTGGTAATGCTTGCGAATGTCATGCCGTTGCCGGATGCATCAACCATCTGCTTGCCGGTTGTGCAGTCATACAGAATGCTATTATGAGAACCAGCCATTTCTGCGCCGTCATTGCCTGCAACGAGGTTATCTGCAATACAACGTCCGGTATCTCCTCCGGCTGTTTCACGGAACAGAACCTTTCCGGTTTTGCCGTCACGGAGGATTGTACCATAGTTGACTACTGTACCATTCGGATGTGTTTCATCTTCCAAGCACTGGAAGATTTCAAGACCAGGATTAGAAGGCACAAAATCACCAATATGAATTGCATCGCCATGTGCAAGGCTTGTCGTATTCAGAACAGTACCATTATCATCTACAACAACAGAACCGCATACAACTTCCTGTTTGCCGTCACCGTCAACGTCAGCACCGAGGCAGTGATGATTTCCATCGCCGTAGCCCTTGGCAGATACATTATGACCTGTATCCCATGTCCAGCGTTTTACAAGTTTTCCGTTGCTGACATCCCATGCAGCAACTGCCATTCTGGTATAGTAACCGCGTCCGAAGCAGGCACTTGCATGTTCGCCATCGAGATATGCTACACAAGCAGTAAATCTGTCAACACGGTTGCCGTAACCATCGCCCCAGTCGGTTACTGTTCCGCGGGCAGGGTCATAGTTCTGGGTATCGAGTGCCTTACCGGTTGCGCCGTCAAAGAGGGTGATATATTCAGGGCCTGTCAGGATGCGTCCTGCGGTGGAGCGGTAATCCTTAGACTTATCGCCGATATAGTTACCCTGACCATCCTTTGTGCCGTCAGCGGTCTTGCAGATTAATTCACACTTGCCGTCACCATCGAAGTCATAAACAAGGAACTGCGTATAATGCGCGCCGGAACGGATGTTGATTCCGAGGTCAATTCGCCATACTAACGTACCATCCAGACGATAGCAATCGAAGAAGGTTGTTCCGGTATAGCCGTCCTTAGAGTTATCCTGAGAATTGGACGGGTCCCACTTCACAAAGATTTCATACTGACCATCACCATCAATATCGCCGACTGAGCAGTCATTTTCATAATAAGTACATGTTGTACCGTCAGGCATGGTCTGGTCAGCAGGCTTCTGCGTGTTGATGTCGAAATATGCACCATGCTTGTCGCTGTTCATCGTGCCGTAAATTGTGGCTACGTTTGCGAATTCAGTCATCGTTGTGCCGACAAAGGTATCAACAGTATAGAGGTCCGATGCTGTACCGCCGTCAATATGATAGTTTGTGGCTTCGCCTGCATTAATCTGAGCGACAAATTCACCGTTCTTGTAAAGCTTGAAGTATGTTGCATCGTTATCGGTTGCGAGCAGTCTCCAGCTGACAAGCATACCAGTGGAAGTCTTAGCGGCAGAAACACCTCTGTTCAGATATTCCATCTGGATGCCGATACCCTTCTGATTGTTTTCATTCACGTTCATGGGTGTGCCCTTGACAGGAGAAATCGGCTGGGAGGGGCTTTCGCTCTGTGTGGTATTTTTCAGGGAGATATAGTCGATATTGGCCGCGCCGTCAGCCGTCATGGATGTGAATGTCAGCGAGTTCACACCTGCGGAAAGCGGAATATAGATGGTTTCTTCTTCCCATGTTGTCCATGCGCCGGTGGTCTTGCCTTCCAAAGTCCAGTAGACTATCTGATTATTCAGAGTCACCTGAACAGTTCTGTCAGATGTTCCGCCGTTTGCATAGCGGACAGTCAGGGCATAAACACCTGCGGAAGATGCAGAAACATTCCAAGATGCGCTTGTTCCGGCTTCATTATAGAGATTCAGATAGGCTTCTTCTGTATAGCCTGCATTTGTATTTTCGACATAAGCGTCTGTAAATTCTCCGTCAACAGCGGCATAGCGTCTTTCAGAATCGACAGCCGGCTTGATAAGAATTCCATTTCCATGGAGATATTTTGTCAGGCTGATAATATCAGCAGTGGAAAATGCACCTGAACCGGTTACGTTTGCGGCATGTTGCTGATGTTCCGTACCGTTTCCGGAAATCAGTAATTTCTTGGCAAGAATCAGGTCATAGATATTGACAATACCGTCATCATTGAGGTCACCGGCAGTAAAGTCATCTCCTGTAACTGTAACTTTTGTTTCTGTTGCAGAAGTATCCACATAAGAAATCGGAATCAGTTCCCAGTCCTGACAGTTTGCGCCGTTAATTTCCCACTGCTGAACATTTGCGCCGTCAGTGGTTTCTGCATTGATGACTTCGACAGCATTTCCGGTAGATTTGATAACCAGTTTAAAACTTCCGTCCACATTGGCAGAGAGATTAAACAGTTGATTATCCACAGATTTAGCGGTATCCACACTGATATTATTGCCGGAGCTTTCAAGGCTGAGAGCTTTTCCGGCAGGTGACAGAATCTGATAATAGCCGTCTGCATTCACTTCCAGCTTCCAGAAATTGAAATCACTTAATGTTTTCGGACTGCTCTGTACAACATTAGTTGATGTTTCGGACTGACTCAGATAAATTCCGCTGTTGACATTACGAATCACATAATAGCCGTTGAGATTTTCACTCGCAGCAGATGCAGTAACAGAAGCAAAACTCTGTCCTGCCGGCAGTGCGGCAAGCATCATGACAGCGGCTAACAATGCTTTTATTTTTTTCATAGCTGTTCCCCTTTTCTTTAAAATTGGCTAAAAGCTTTGCTAAACAAAAATACTATTGTTTTCATTATATATAATTTCAGATAGTTTGTCAAGCTATTTAATAAATTAAATTTCTTAATCAAATATTTTTGTAATATTTTCCAAATATTATACTCAGGATTTATTCACTCTGCTGAATTTTAAATTTTTTTCTGAAAAGTGTCATATTCTGCTGTTCTGATTTGTCTTATTAACAGGTAAATGTTTAAGACTTGATTAAGAAACATAACAAATCTGTAATATTTATTGACAAACGATTTTTTATGTGCTATACTGATAACTGTATTAAATCAAATAGTACATATAATCATTCAAATATCTGTTTTACGGGAGGTTATCATCATGATGACGAACAAAGGGAAAACATTTCACAACCGGATTACTGCATTCCTGTCAGCCCTGCTGATGCTGACAGCCGTTACCGGATGCAGCCGGAACAATTCCGGAGAAGACGGAAACAGCGCAAATTCTGCCGGAAAAAATAACAGTTCAGGCAAAGGCACTCAGGGACTGAATATCTCCTTCGACCATTCCTATGCATCCGAAAAAGTCGATTTTCCGAATATGACCTATTTCAGCTCCATGACCGAACTCAACGGAAATCTGCTGATTTCCGGCTACACTGAAAACGGTGGTCAGAAATTATATCTCTACAATATCGAAAGCGGTACGGCTTCTGAAGCTGAACTGGAATACCCCAAGACACTTGATAAAAATGTAAATTACTATATCACAACCAGCTTTGTCAATTCCGAAAATCAGCCTGTTTTTATCTATCATTCATCCATTTATGACGAGAAAAACGAAGAAGAACCCTATCAGGATTTAGGCTACACAATGGAAATTTATGATTCTGATTTTCATCTGCTGGATACCAAAGAGCTGAAAGATGTATTTGATGAGAATACTTATTTCAATCAGCTGATTCAGGATAAAGAGGGTAATTTCTATGCCGCTGTCCAGTATAACGACCCTGTTACATACGAGTTCTCTATGAAAATCTATATCTATGATAAAGATTTCAAACAAACCGGAGAAGTCGGCGGCAATATTCAGTATGTTCAGCAGATGTTTATCAACAGTGACGGAAAAATCGTCCTCAATTATCAGGATGACAGCTATCAGAACTGTTTCGGTTTCCTGAATACCGAAACCAATACCCTTGATAAAATCGAAGTCGATGGTATGCCACAATGGTTCAATAACTCTTTTGCCGGTAAAAAAGATTATGACCTGTTTGTCAGCGATTCCACTTCCGCTTACGGCATCAACCTCGAGGCCGGCACTTGCGAAGAAGTCATCAACTGGGTGAATTCTGATTTCATCGGCGATTCTGTCGGACAGGTGATTCAGCTCGAAGATGGTCGTTTTATTCTGGTAGATACCAATTATACAAGCAACAGTGCTACTTCTGAACTCTGGATTCTGCACGAACGCGACCCGAAAGAATTCGATAACGTCCAGCTTATCAGCCTTGCGACTCTCTATATGCCCTCCGAACTCGGCAGAGCTGTCAACAGCTTCAACAGAACACATACTGACTACAGAATCGGTGTCATGAACTATGACCAGTATAATACTGATGAAGATTATGAAGCTGGCTTAAAGCAGTTTGAGAACGATATGACTTCCGGCATCATGGCAGATATTATCTGCATGTCCTATATGCCTTATGAACGCTATGCGAATAAAGGCCTGCTGATGGATTTCAGCGATTATATCAGTCAGCTGAATCCGGATGACTATTTTATGAATTTCTTTGACTCGCTCAAATACGGCGATAAACTTTACAGAATCGGCTTTTCCTATAATGTGAGCACACTGGAAGCCAAAACCGCCAACGTCAGCGGAAAAAGCGGGCTTTCTTTACAGGAATTCTCCGACCTGATTACCAATCTTCCGGACGGCACGAATGCTTTCTCCGAAATGACAAAAGATTCGGCAATGTCTGAACTTGGCACAACCTTCCTGAATAATTTCATCGATGTCAATACCGGTGCATGTACATTCAATTCTCCGGAATTTGTCAGACTTCTGGAATTATGCAATTCCTATCCTTCCAGTGAAGATGACAGCAGACAGGACTGGACAGACGAAGAATGGGAAAAATACTGGGCAGAAGAAAACTATCAGTATATCAATGACAAAACCCTGCTTCGCGGTGCTTATGTCAACGAAGTCAAAAGCTATTTGCAGGAAAGAGCTACTTATTTCGGCGATGCAGATGTGACACTTGTCGGCTATCCGACCGGCACAGAAGGCAGTAACGGCGGAAGATTCATGCCGGAATACACTATCTGCGGCTCTGCAAACTCCGCTTTCAAAGACCAGATATGGGATTTCTGTCAGCAGATGCTCTCCGAAGAAGCACAGGAATCCATTGACTGGACACTTCCCGTTCATAAAAAAGCGTTCGATAAAATGGCCGCCGAAGCCCTCAAACCTGATACCTATACCGATGAAGACGGAAACGAAGTCGAAATTCCGTTCACTGTCTGGAGAGGAAACGAGGAAATAGAAGTACCTCTGCCGACACAGGCCGATATTGACAGTATCAAATCTTATATCGAAAATGTAAAAGAAACAATTTACTATAACGAACAGATTTATAACATCGTTTCCGAAGAAGCACAGAAATATTTCTCCGGCGACCAGACCTCACAGGCCGCCGCGGATATGATTCAGTCCCGTGCAAGCATCTATCTGTCCGAACAAACCTGATTACTTCCTAACTTCTCCACCCTCAATATACAGAAAAACTCCCCTGATGATTTTCAAAATCTCAGGGGAGTTTTTCTACAGGAGAACAATGTTTTTTCTTTAGAATTCAGCATTCTGTGCAGTAGAATTTCTGCATATTCTTCAGGTTTCATTTCTGCGTAGATTCTGTCATGCTTGGCATTGTCGGCTTTTATTCGTTCCAGTGTGAAAAAATCTTCATCAGTCAAATAAATTTCTATTTTTTTCATAAATTCACCTCCTATACAATATCATATCACATAATAGTTAAAAAGTCAACAGTTAATATTCAAATACCCACAATTGTATAATTTAATTATGATATAATAAAATGAAAAATATGGGGGATTTATCATGAACGAATTTGGAAAAAGACTTAGAAAACTGCGCAAAAAAGCCGGTTTTACTCAACAGCAACTGGCCGATAAAATATGGGTATCCAAAGCCGCTATCAGTAACTATGAGCTATATGAGCGCAATCCGTCACCGGAAATCCTGATAAAACTGGCTAAAGCTTTCCATGTATCAACAGATTATCTGCTCGGTTGTAAACCCGAAACACAAAATCTGGATATTACAGGCCTGACAGAAGACGATATTCAATTTCTTGAAATCACAATAGAAATGTTAAAGAAAAAGAACCTCAGCCATAAATAAACTGGCTGGGGTTCTTTTTATGATGTATCAAGAAAAGAATTAATTAGTTTTTATTGACCGTCACGGTATACTGTCCGTCTTTCAGTTCGCCGATTGTGACAGAATAACCTGTCTCTACGGATTCACTTTCATCGGATGCATACCAGTGCCATCCTGATATACTGCCGTCAAGGGTCTGACCTGTCGTGAAGACATCACCGCCCTCGGCATCGTTGACGAGACGAATCAGTCTGATGCCGTCATCATCGCCGTTGGTATATTCCGAACCGTTTTCGTATTTCAGATGCGAATAATAAGGCTGTCCGTACCAGTATTCTGTCTGAATATCTGCCTTGACATGATACGCTCTGATGCCGTTTCCGGCGGTAATCCACGGCGTATAAACTGCATTGCTGTTATTTCTTTCGTTCGTCATGTACTCGATAATCAGATATTCACTGTTATAGTTCAAATCGCCATAAGGCAGAATCAGGCAGTTTCCTTCATCTCTCTGCGCGTTGCTGAGCGTGAATGTCTGTGTTCCGCCCTTTGCGGTATCATAAGAAAGAATCTGATTCTGTCTGTACCAGCCGAGCATCAGTTTCGAGAAACAGCCGAAATCGGTAGAGGCATCCATATCCATGAGTTCGACACCAGCGGTATTGGTTGTGCCGTGGAATCCTTCGCCGTCATCAGGGCTGTTGTATAAGTAATAATCCGGCAGTCCCATGCAGTGACCCATCTCATGCTGATAGCTGGATGTGAAATTACTGTAATTTGTTTCAGAAACTATCTGCGCATTGCCTGTAATCAGATGACCCATCTTCATGCCGTCCGCAACAGTTTTTTCATAGCCGGCAGGCCCTGCACACGGCCACCAGTCGCTGGCCCATTCGTCTCCGCCTTCGGCAGTCGGAACGGTCAGCAGAGTTACATCAATATCGCCGTCACCATCGCCATCGAACTGACTGAAATCGACTTCGCCGTCAAATGCTTCGTAGCATTCCTTAGCGAGTGCATTCTTATCCTGCGCATAATAGCTCATATTATTTTTCGCTGTGTAGCGGAATGCCTGTCCGGCAAGATGCATTGTACCCTTAGAAGAACGCTCATAGAAAGCCTTCATGCTCTCAAACGGATAATTTGCATTAGATTCATCTTCTTCGCCGAATGCAATCTGATTGAGCTGTTCGGCTGTCGGTGAATAGCTGTACTGCTGGTCAGGGAAATCAATATAGAAAATCACGACATTGCCCGTTCCCTGTGATGGCAGATTGTGGAGTACCTGCTTGATAGGTGCTTCGATAAAGTCGGTATTTTCTTCGGCTTCGGAAGTTTCCTGAACTTCTTCGGAGGTTTCCTGAATTTCTTCAGTCGTTTCCTGTGTTTCTTCCGTTGTTTTCTCGGTGGATTCTTCTGTGGTTTCCTGTTCGTACTCGACCGGAGTCCATTCGCCGGACAATACCGCACGTTTCAGCAGAATGAAATCATAGATGTTGACAGCATCATCAAAATTCATATCTGCAAACCAGAACTGTTCGGCATCCAGTTTCTGAACACCGAGCAGATATTTCTGCATGATGATGATGTCCGTTACACC
>JAFUWP010000411.1 GCA_017483405.1 Oscillospiraceae bacterium
GACTCAGACCGAAAATTTCTTTCCCGTCAATCCTGACCGAGCCGGAATCCATCGTATCCAGTCCGCCGATGCAGTTCAGCAGAGTAGATTTTCCTGAACCGCTTGTGCCCTGAATCACACACATCTGCCCTCGGCTGATGCTGGTTGTAACACCTTTCAGAACCTGAATATAACTTGCATCACTGCCATAACTTTTTTTGATATTATCCACTTCTAGAAACATAGATGAATGATAACCCCTTTCGTGTTAGCTTAAGCTCACTCATTACAAGAGAAAGCACCGGATATTCCTATTTCAATCCGGTTCGTTTTCTATTATAGCATATTACTGCGGATATTGCAAGAGAAAATTTTCAGTTCTGTCATCCGGCTTTAAAAATATTTGACAATCATGGACAAATATGTTATAATCTATAATGTTCTTGAAATGATTACTTTGAAATGAGATGCCAGCGCGGAAGAATCCGGCCGCCTGATAATACCACAGCAAGCCTGATACCGCGCTTGACAAATCAAAAAAATTATGATATAATATTTACTGGTTTTGGAATACCAAACAGAAAGGAAAGATAGTATGACTTCGGAAGAATATCAGAAAGCCGCTCAACACTGGCTTTTGAAGGACAAGGATGCAAATCTCGCTGACCGCGAAGCACTTTTGCATTCCGCACAGGAAATCATTTCTGCACATCAGAACGGTGTACTCGGTACATGCAGTGACGGACAGCCCAGATGTACCCCTGTGGATTATGCTTATTTTAATGATGCATTTTACATCCTGACAGAAGGCGGTCTGAAATTCAAAGGACTGGAACAGAATAAAAATGTTTCTTTTACGGTGTTCAACCATGACGGAAAATTCGGAAATCTGAAAAGCGTTCAGATTACCGGCATTGCCGAAATCATCGAACCCGATGCAGAAGAATACAGTAAGAATGCAGAAATCAGAAAATATCCTCTGCCTGCACTGCAAAAGATGAATATGCATCTGATTAAAATCGTTCCGAAAGAAATAGTAGTTCTGGATTCCTCCCTGAAACAACTTGGATTTTCTACACGCGGAACTGTTACGATAGAATAATTATAAAATTGCTGCGAAAAAACGCAGCAATTTTATTTTATCAGGTAATATCAATATATTTATGCAATCTCAAATAACTTTAATTCTTGTATCGGGGGAAATCATCTTAAAGATTTCGCTTACGTTGATTTTTGACGGACTGTCCTCGAAACTGTCATCACGAAAAACCACTCTCAGCGGATGACGTTTCGCAATGATTTTGACAGCACTTTCCGGAATATTCTTATCAAAGCAGGCAATTAAATCACCATCATTATAGGTATGCACGGTAACACCGTCAATCTGTTCGGAACAGTATGACATCGACAGAGGCAAACCCCATTCCAGCAGACAGCCGAACAGCAAATCGAGGTCTGTTCTGTCAGGCTTGATATTGTTTTCAAATCCGAACAGCATCTGCTGAGTGATTTCAGCAGGATGATAATATACATCTTCCATATTGGTATCATCGAGCCGGAACACGCGGAAACCAATATCGAGTGCAGAATGATTCGTTTCACTCTTGATTTTCTCCCCTGCCCTGCGGATGCGTTCTCTCCCGATTTCGCAGATAGTTTTGTATCCTGCCTGATATGCATCTGATGTTTCGTCTGTCTGTTCAGGAA
>JAFUWP010000412.1 GCA_017483405.1 Oscillospiraceae bacterium
ACGCTTCACAATGTAGTCCTGCTTCGTCAGTCCTGAAAGTGCCACCGCCGAGTTAATCAGCTTGTTTTCTTCGGGCGAAACCCTGAATCCGATTGTCAGATTTCTGAATCTGCCCTTGTTATCAAGATTTTTTGCTGACATCTTCATCACCATCCTTTCTTAAATCGTTGAGTTTATGAGCCATTTCCTGCTGTTTTGAGGGAAACAGATGAGCATATCTGTAAGTGATTTCGATGCTTTCATGCCCCAGACGGTCAGCAATTGCAACTGCCGAAAATCCCATTTCAATCAGCAAGGAAACATGACTATGTCTTAAATCGTGAATGCGAATCCGTTTGACACCAGATTCTTTCGAGCCTCTGTCCATTTCGTGATGAAGATAGCTTTTTGTAATCGGGAAAATTCGCTCATCAGGCTGTATCTCATACAGAGAATTCAGATAGTCCTGCATTTCATCACAAAGGAAATCAGGAATTTCGATAATTCTGTTGCTCTTTTTGGTTTTAGGTTCAGTGATAACGTCCTGTTTTTTGATACCCTGATAAGATTTATTGATTCTGAGCTTTTTCTTCTGAAAATCAAAATCAGAAGGAGTGCGGGCAAGCAGTTCACCTAATTTGATACCACACCAGTAGAGCATTTCAAACGCATAGTAGGAAACAGGCTTATCCATTATGATTTTGGAGAATTTCAGATACTTGTCTTTTGTGTCAAAAACTATTGACTTTTATCGTTTTTTGTGATACAATATTAAAATATAAAGTTATAAAATGGAGGTATTAAAGTGTCTGAATTACCGTTTAGTACATTACTAAGGGAAAAAAATCTTAAAAGTAACAATAGATGGTATCCGCATTCTATTGATGCTTACACGAAAGCATTTATAATCGATTCCCATATTCCTGCATCAAGCGCACTATTGAGAAATATTGCGTATAATATGCAATATATTGAATTTTTAGAAAAAGAATTTGAAGAATTGGATGTTTCAACTGTTATTTATACAATGCTTGTAAAAAACTATGTTATAACAGCAATGTCTATTTTAGAAGGTATTTTTTCTAATATAGTTAAATCAAATGGTTGGTGGAAAATGACTGATATGGAAAGTTTGGGCGTAACTACTGCTAATGAAAAGAAATTTGGCGATGAAAAATATATCGTGAAAACAGAGCTCCTTAGAAAAATTGAACCTGAACCATTACAGATGAATCTTGATGAATTCATAAAAATTTTATCAAGGCATCATAAAGCACTTGAAATTAATCATGAGGTTTATCCTGCTTTGCAACGGTTGAAGAATTTAAGAAATAAGATACATATCCAAAAAGTTTCACATGATACAGACCATGATTATAATGCATTCGATTATACTGTTTTACAAGAAATGAGAAAGATATTGTATGACATTTTATCTTCAGAGAAAGTTTGTAAAAATAAGTATGTAATTGAATTCTTGAACAAGTAAAAAAGCTATCTGATTCATCATTGAATCAGATAGCTTTTTTCAGACAGGTAATATATTACTGTTGTCAATAATCAAGAACTGTTGCCAAGTTGTTGCCATGATAACAGTTTTTGATATGATTACACCTTATTTTTCGGACATTTTCTTATTCCCATTCAATAGTTGCCGGAGGCTTGGTTGTGACATCATACACAATGCGGTTGACGTTCTTTACTTCGTTGACGATTCTGTTGGCGGCAACGGCGAGCACTTCATAAGGGATTTTAGCAAAATCCGCAGTCATGAAATCGCTGGTCGTAACGGCACGGAGCGCAACGGTATAATCATAAGTTCTTGCATCGCCCATAACGCCGACAGAGCGCATATTCGTCAGAACGGCGAAATACTGATTAATATCCCTGTCGAGTCCGGCTTTGGCGATTTCCTGACGGAAGATAAAATCGGCATCCTGTAAGATTTCGAGTTTTTCATCTGTAATATCGCCGATAATGCGGATAGCAAGGCCAGGGCCAGGGAATGGCTGTCTCCATACCAGCACGGGAGATAAGCCCAATTCCGTACCGAGTTTGCGGACTTCATCTTTAAAGAGCATCCGGAGCGGTTCGATGATTTCTTTAAAATCGACATAATCCGGCAGACCGCCGACATTATGATGCGATTTGATAACAGCGGCATCACCAAGACCGCTTTCGATGACATCAGGATAGATAGTACCCTGCACGAGATAATCCACCTTGCCGATTTTCTTGGCTTCCTGCTCGAAGACGCGGATAAATTCTTCCCCGATGGCTTTACGTTTGGTTTCGGGGTCGGAAACGCCGCAGAGTCGGTTCATGAACTGTTCCTTTGCGTTGACTCTGATGAAGTTCATGCCGGAATCCTTGAAAGCGGCTTCGACTTCATCGCCTTCGTTCTTGCGCATGAAACCGTGGTCAACGAAGATGCAGGTCAGCTGACTGCCGACAGCCTTCGCGAGCAGAGCGGCCGCTACGGAGCTGTCCACGCCGCCGGAGAGGGCTAACAAGACTTTGCCATCGCCGACTTTTTCACGGATTTCGGAGATGGCTGTTCTGGCATAGCCTGCCATCGTCCAGTCACCGACACATCCGCAGACGTTCTTGACAAAGCTGTCAATCATGCCTTGACCAGCGAAGGTATGATTCACTTCCGGATGGAACTGCACGGCATAGAGTTTGCGTTCGGCATTCTCGAAGGCGGCGGCAGGGCAGTCAGCGGTACGGGCGGTCACTCTGAACCCGTCCGGCACTCTGGAAACATAATCTGTATGGCTCATCCATGAGGATGCCGTTTCAGGGAGATGAATTCCGCCGAACAGAATGCTGGAATTATCATAATGCGTATCGGTTTTGCCGTATTCGGAAGTCTGACAGGCGGAGACTTCACCGCCGAGGGTGTAAGCCATGAGCTGTGCGCCGTAGCAGATACCCAGAATCGGGATATTCAAATCAAAAATATCCTTTGTGATATGAGGGGATTTTTCATCATAGACGCTGTTAGGCCCTCCGGTGAAGATGATGCCTTTCGGATTCAGAGCTTTTAATTCTTCGATAGGGGTCTTATAGCTTTTGACTTCGCAGTAGACACCGCATTCACGGACGCGCCGTGCGATAAGCTGGTTATACTGGCCGCCGAAGTCAAGAACAATTACTAACTGATGAGCCATAGTTTTTTTCCTTTCTGATTTTGATAGCTTATTGATAGTATTATCATAGCATATTTTTCGGCATTTGTCAATTGCTAATTTAACAGCAGACGGGATGATTCCATCTGCTGTTTCAGCCAGTTATTGAGTCGGATTTCGAGTGTTTCACGGAATTCCGGATTCGGACATTTTGAAATCAGATTTCTGTATTTTTCGATTTCATGAGAGTTCTGGATAAAGACTGTTTCAATCAGATGGAGCAGACCCCAGTCCAAATCCCAGTTGAATTCGAGATTTTCTTCCGAAAAGAGCGTGATAAGGATTTCGGCTTCTTCCCATGTAACAGGAGTATCAAAACCGGAAAATAAATCTTCATATTTCTGAAAAAGTTCATCAGATAATAAATCATCATTTGGAATTCTTCCGAGCTGAATCAGTTCAGCCAGTTGTGTTCTCATTTGTATTCTCCTTATAGAGGACTTTCTTGTGATAGCCTCTCTGATTGCAGTAGGGGCATTTCATATTTCTGCTAAAGCCGATATGCGGAGCGAAAAAGACAGCTTTCATAGTTGGAACATAGACTTTCTGACAGTTGGGGCATTCATAATAGCCGGTATCATGTTCGAGCTTGACACAATAAAAGATACCAATCAGGAAAATGATTGTACTAATAATGAAAAATACAAATTTCCAGCCTTCCATATCGGAGAAGGAAAGACGTGTTTCGCCTTCGGAGAGTTTATCCCAGCACAGTGCAAAAATCATGAGGAAATAAAATACACAGCTAAAAATGCCGATAATAATTTCCAGATGCAGGAGCTTTTTATTATTGAGTTCCTCTTGTTTCTGTAACTGCATTAAATTTTCCTCTGCCATTTTCTGATAGTTCATCATATTCAGTCGTTCTCCGCTCAGAAGCTCGTTGATATTGATTTCCAGCGCGTCACAGAGTTCGGGGATGAGGGAAATATCGGGCATACATTTACCGGTTTCCCATTTGGAGACGGCTCTGTCGGTAATGCCGAGCTGTTCGGCAAGAACGGCCTGAGTCAGTCCCTTTTCTTTTCTGCATGAAGCGATGAATTTTCCAATCTTCTGTTGATTCACGGAGAACTCCTCCTTTCTGAGTATGATTTTATCACGAATCGGGCAGAATGTAAACATACCGGCGGTTGAATTCCGCAAAACGGCGATATTTCGATAATTCAACCGCAGGTAGAGAGTAACTTTTTATAGGATAAATCCGGAGTCAGTTTGTTTTTATCATATCATATAAATTTTCGTTCCAAGTAAGCAGGATAAATTCAAGTTGATAGGGCTGTCCGGAGGTGACTGTACAATAGATATCATTATCAGGGTCATCATCCTTTTTGATATAATAGGAGTTATCATCATAATTGTTTCCGTGATACTCGTATAAATCCAGAATATCAAGAGAAGAAGCCGTGATATAAATATTAAAGCAAGATTCCTGACCGTGGCTGTATCTCATTTTTTCGACTGAAATTTTCCCAGCAGGAATATCCAGCTCAGATGCAATCGTTAATTTTTCTGATTCTGAAAAATGATTTTTGTACAACGGTCTGAAAGCAATTACGATAAACACCCAACTGATAAGGCGCAGTATCACAAAAGTGACTGCAAGGATAAGTGATACTTTGCATATTATTTTGAACGGAGTATTTTTTTCTTTTTCGGGAATTACTTGTTCAGCATTCACTTGATTCACCTCTTTATTGGTAAACATACCGGCGGTTGAGTTCCGAAAAATGGCGATATTTCGATAATTCAACCGCAGGTAGAGAATATATTTTCAGAATAAAAAAATCAAAATAAATAAAAAACAAAATAAAAATATAATATATTCATTATATTATATATCATTATCGTTATCATTTGCATTTACATTATCATTAACATTTGCATTATCATTAGCATTTACATTACCATTAACATTTACATTACCATTATCATTATCAGGTTGTTTTGCTTGTTCAAATAAGCTTATGCTTGTTTTTCTTTAATGCTCTAACAAAAGACGCTCATCGCAGTATTCGCAGGTGAGTGTTGTGCCTGTTCCGGTAAAGCTCTTAGGAAGATAATATTCATAATTTTCTTTGTTTTCTGGACTGGCGACACATTTCGGATTCTTGCAGGCGATGCCCTTGTGAACCTGTCCCGAAAGCAGTTCCGTCTTGATAGTGCTCTGCAACATCGTCAGGATTAAGGACATTCTGATATACATGCCGTATTTCGCCTGTTTGAAATAGAGTGCTCTGGGGTCATCATCGACAGCGACTTCAATTTCATCCACACGGGGCAGAGGATGCAGAACAATCATATCCGGTTTGGCGAGTTTCATTTTCTGGGTAGTTAAGATATAAGTATCTTTCTGCGCCTCATATTCTTCGGGAGAGGCGAAGCGTTCACGCTGAATTCTGGTCATATAGAGAACATCGAGTTTCGGGAGAGCATCTTCAAGACTGGTAGTTTCCTCGAATGTTCCGCCGTGTGCCCTGATGGTATCTTTGATATAAGAGGGCATTTTGAGTTCTTTGGTAGAAATCATGATGAAGTGATTATTTTCATAACAGCTCATGGCCTTACAGAGAGAGTGGACAGTTCTGCCGTTGAGCAAATCACCGCAAAGGCCGATAGTCAGTCCGGAGAGGGTTTTCTTTTCGGCTTTGAGGGTAAGCAGGTCAGTGAGGGTCTGGGTCGGGTGGAGATGTCCGCCGTCACCGGCATTGATAACAGGACAATCAGCTGTTAAAGCGGCCGCTTTCGCCGCGCCGACAGTGGGATGACGAATGACAAGCACATCGGAATAACCGCTGATGATTTTTGTTGTATCTTTCAGATTTTCGCCCTTTGCGACAGAGGATGTCTGCGGATTGTCAAACCCGATAATTGTACCGCCTAACCGGAGCATAGCTGTCTGAAAGGACATCTGTGTTCTGGTAGAAGGCTCATAGAACAGTGTTCCCATAATCTTTCCGGAACAGCTGTTCGCATAGAGGAACGGGCGGTTCATGATGTCTTCGGCCTGAGCAAGCAGACCATTCCACCATGTCACGGGATAATCATTGAGGTCAATCAGATGCGGATAAGCAGAAATCATAAAAAAAATACCTCCTGAAAATAAAGTATAAATTATCAACAGCCTTTTATCAGCTGATAGTTCCGAAACTTGCCGAGATTATGCATTTTCCTGAAAGATTTCATTCCAGTGATAGGAAATTGTCTGATAAGAGACAATCAGCATACATTCTCTGCGATAGGGTGCGCGGTCGAAATGCAGTTCGCACTGATACAGAACGGAATCTGTATCCAGACCCTGATAGGCACTTAAGAATTCTAGTTTTTCGCCTTTTTTGATAAGCTTCATGAATTCTTGCAGAGAAATTTCCTGCCGGTATGTGCCGTCAGCATCTTCGCGGAACAGATAGATTGTAAGATTCACATCCGGATTCTTGTAGCGTAACTGAATTTTCATTTCCGATTCGCCTGTATAAGCGAGTGCATGAAACGGATTCAGGGCATGGGTTTCGCCTAAATAAAATCCTTCCGGAAAGTGAAATGTCATCACATCATCATGCAGAGAGACAGATTCTGCAATGGCATCATGCAGAAAAATATCATGATTCTGATTATCATCAGAATAGAGAAAATCGGTTTCCATAGAAAGCCCCTTTCTTTTATGGTGTTTGATTTTTTTTGAAATCCCTATCAATAAGTATAATCGGATTTGGCAGAAATGTCAAGTACAGACTAAGAATATTTTCAGGATAATATCATCCTAATTTTGAGAACTGAATTCTTCCGGATGATGTATCAATGATAACGGCGGAAGTGTGCGGATGATTCCAGTCGCCGTTGGAGCTGAGAACATAAACTTCTGCATTTTTTTCCGTTTCAAATTCGCCGAGGGAGGATTCTTCCCATATCGTACTGATAAAGAAATCAATCGTATCATCTTCCTCTTTATCATCCGGATGATAGGATGTATCATGCAGTTCGTTCAGAGGGATGATATATTCCGCCTGACGGGAATATAGTTCCTGATAGGCTTTTGCTTTTTCGGGAGTTGTCACGAACGCGACACTGTAATGTCCTGCGCCCTGTAGGATGCTGGGCATATAATCGAAATCATAACCGCTGATGACATCCTCCGTAAAATCCGGAAAGAAATCCGGTTCTTTGATATTCTGATACAAGTCGATATAGAATTTCTGAACCGGATATTTCCAGAGCTGATTAGAATTGAAGATAAACGGCGGAATCATGCATAAAAAGCCCATATAAAACGAGGCAAGCACTGTTATCAGACAGAACAGCTTTGAAAATTTTGCTTTCCGGCAGAAAATCCAGAACAGAATGCAGATAACTGAAATAATTATCCTGACAGAAGAAACAGCAATCGCGATGCAGTGTAATATTGTGATGAGCACAATCACAACCGTAAGTATCTGCGCGATGACGGCAAAGACTTTTGTTTTTTGTTCCGGCGGTTCGGAGGGAACAGCCGGAAGATTTATATTTTCAGTTTGTTTCATGATTAAGACTCCCGAAGGCGATGGATTCGCTCTCGAAGTAGACGGCATACCACAGCAGGAACATGAACACTGTCCAGATTTTCCGGCTGTTATCGGCCTTGCCGTCCCGATGGTCATCCAGAAGCTGAATCAGCTGTTCGGTATGGAAAAATTCTTTAGAAGCATCGCTCTCGAAATATTTTCTGACGATGTGATAATATTTATCTTCTTTCAGCCATACTCTGATAGGCACGGGAAAACCAAGTTTTTTCTTATTAGCTGTTTTTTCGGTTTCTTTCGGCGTATCTTTTTTTGCGGCAAGGCGCATCGCATACTTTGTGACATAAGGGGTATCTTTATCAGTAGTTTCTTTTCTGGTGACTCTGTATTTCGCCGGAATCTGTTCGGCAACATACATGACTTCCTTATCTAAGAACGGAACGCGGAGTTCAAGAGAATGCGCCATACTCATTTTATCGGCTTTGAGGAGAATATCGCCGGCCATCCATAAATGCAAGTCGAGATACTGCATTTTTGTGACATCATCGCAGTCCTGTACTTTTTCATAGTATGGAGCAGTAATTTCCTGCGGGTCGGGAGCATTGGTTTCAATTTTGAGCAGATTTTTTCGTTCTTCGGGGGTGAACATGTACGCATTTCCGATGAAGCGTTCTTCAAGGTCTTTGCCTTTGCGGACGAGGAAATTCACACCTTTCCGAGAATGGAATTTTCCGGCAGCCGAGCCGATACCGCGCCGGATGAATCGGGGAAGTTTGTCATAAGCGGTTGCATTCGGTTCGCTGTAGACGTTATAACCGCCGAAGATTTCATCAGCCCCCTCACCGGATAAGACAACTTTCACTTGCTTAGAGGCAATCTGACACACAAAGAACAAGGCGATAGCCGCAGGGTCAGCAAGGGGTTCATCCATCTGATACTGAATGTGTTTGAGTTCGCCCCAGTATTCTTCGGGCTTGATGACTTTGGAATAATTTTTTTTCTTGATGGCTTTAGAGAATTCCTTCGCCCAGCCGATTTCGTTATATTTTTCATCTTTGCCGAATCCGACTGTAAAAGTTTTATCGACATCGGCGACAGCAGCGACATAACTGGAATCGACACCGCTGGAAAGAAACGAACCAACTTCCACATCGGCGATTTTATGCGCCTTAACGGAATTATGAAACACATCGGAGATTTCCTTAACCCATTCATCGAGAGAAGGTTCTTCTGCCGGTTCAAATTCGACATCCCAGTAGCGGTGAATATCAATCTGATTATCTTTATAAATAAAATAATGCGCTGGTTCGAGCTTATACACATTCTTGAAAAAAGTCTCCTCCATAGCGGAATACTGGAAAGTCAGATATTCTTCAAGAGCATCGGTATTCAGTTCCTTGATGAAGGCAGGATGCATCAGAAACGCCTTGATTTCAGAACCGAACATCAGTGTATCGTCCATCAGTGCATAATAAAGGGGTTTGATTCCGAAAAAGTCTCTTGCGCCGAATAAGGTTTTATTGGCCTTATCCCAGATGACAAATGCAAACATGCCTCTTAACTTCTGGAGTAAATCCGCACCGTATTCCTGATAGCCATAAAGAAGCACTTCGGAATCGGTTTTTGTCCGGAAGTGATAGCCTGATTGTTTGAGTTCTTTTCTGATTTCTTTATAGTTATAGATTTCGCCGTTGAATACCAGTACAAGATTACCATCCTCACTGTAGAGAGGCTGATTGCCCTGTTCGGAAACATCAATAATGCTTAATCTCCGATGACCGAGGGCAATATCTTCATCGACATACTTACCGCCGGCATCAGGGCCGCGATGACGGATAGCCTCCATCATGTTTTCAATCACCTGATTGGCATCATTGATTTTATTTGTAAATCCTACAAAACCACACATAAAAAATCCTCCTAGTATAATAATGATATAGTCAAAGACGGCTCAAAGATAGACAACCAGACGAATAAAAGGTATAATAAAGAGGACAGGATAAAAAATGGAGTCCTCCTAGGGAAGCAGATTTTTACCTGCTGATACCTGTTATGAAGTCAATTAGTCCTTCCAATGAAAGTA
>JAFUWP010000413.1 GCA_017483405.1 Oscillospiraceae bacterium
AGAAAATCGGAGGTATCCAGAAATTATATGAAATCTAAATTATTAAGTATTGCATTGTTATCCGCTGTTGTTCTGTCCGGCTGTTCCGCCGGACAGAGTGACGGCATTTCCGTCATGAATCAGGGGCAGACTGTCGGCGAAGATGCTCAGGAAGCCACTAAACCCGAAATTCCCGAAGGCGCAATTACAGATGCATCCGGAGAGTTTTACTATCAGGGAAAACTGATGCCAGTCGGCGATGACGAAAACGGCTATATTCAGATTCCGCTAGGTTATTCGCCGTTTCAGGAGGAAGGCACAGAGGGTCTTACTCAATATGCCGATGCTACCGGTACGGAAATCTTCACGCTCGATTATTACGAAAATATGCCCTTTGATACTTCTGCCGAAAGTATGCGCTATTATCTCGAAAGTCAGGAAAATATCGAAGGCTTGCAGGGGAGTATCACAACCGTCAACGGCTATGATGCTAGACAGCTTTACTGTCATTTTACGGATGCAAATCTGTTCTGGGTTATCTGGATGATTCAAGACCCCGATAATACCAATAATACGTATTATTTATCTATCGAATTCGATACCGACCATCAGAATTTAATTGCCTGTTCGTCCACGTTCCAGACGGTGAATGACTATCATAAGGAGCAGAAAACATGAAAAGAAAATTCTGTTCGGTTCTGATTGCAGGTTTCTGTCTGCTGATTTCCGGCTGTTCGGAAAGCGTTCCAGAAACAGCAGAAATTCCTGTAACAGAAACGGAAACCGTTCCCGAAACAACAGAAGCTCCGGAAACAGAATCAGAAACGACTCCGGAAACAGAATCCGAATCCGAAACACAAGATTCTGCCGAATACGAAGAAGAACGCAAGCTTATGGAAGATTTCTGCACGGAATTTCATGGAGCGTTAATATCGCCCTATCCCGTTCTGATAGCCGAAAATACGCTTTATGATTATGAAAATGAAGCTGTTTTTCTTCTTCATGAAGCCGAAAAGTTTCCGGAAAGAATACTCGGTACTATCACTTCCGAAGAAGATTTAATCGAAAAAGTCAGACCGCTTTTTATTGAAAAAGAGGGAGAAGATTATATCAATCATATCGAATCGGATTATGTTGATGTCGACGGCGTGAAAATGAAATATGAAAGAATGTATCCGCCATACGGAACGGAATATTACGAAAAATTTGATATCTGGTATATTCAGACTAACGCGCCGATGGGAACAAGAGAAGACGGCGTCATGTTCGCAACACCTGCACAGCCCCCATGGTTTCTGATTCGGGGCAGTGACGGCAAGATTATGGGATACTTTTAAGAAAGGCGGTTAAACTATGGAAACTTATCAGGAATTTCTGAACAGAATCAACAGCTTTGAACATGATTTCGATTTGAGCCGTGAGGACTTCCGTCCGAAACAGGCGGTTCTCGATAAGGTCAACGAACAGAATCATTTCAAGCCGTTTTACGGCGATACGACAGTTTTTGTATTATCATCCGAAGAACAGGAGTTTTTCAAATCCTATACGGATTTGCTGTATCAGAACGCGCCGGAATGCTTCGCAGAAAGATTACATTCCGGAACATTTCACACAACCCTCCACGATTTAAGC
>JAFUWP010000414.1 GCA_017483405.1 Oscillospiraceae bacterium
AGAGCAGGGAGATTCTGCATAAATCAGCGCCAAATCATTTTTATCCGGATTGCCGTTTGCCTTGATTCCGCAGTGAATACCATTCGCCTGAAATCCGTCAGCGGCGCAGACACCGCCATCGACAAACGCAAAGCCTTTGAATTCTTTCTTATTCAAAAAAATACACCTCTTTAACTGGAAAATGCCTTGACAGCGCGGTCTGCAATAGCCTTTGTTTCTGCAAGATTAAGCACTGCATTCACGCCGCCGCCCAGAAACGGAATCCCTTTTGCGATGTTGATAATTCCTTTCTGGCCGAATTTTGTGATAAACCGGAAACCTAACTTCTGATTGATTTTTGTCAGAACTTTTCCTGGGAGTTTTTTAAGCATATTGACGGCGACTTTATCCACCGTTTTCACGCCAATTTGTTTGAGAATATTACCGAGTTCGATATTCAGGAGCACGGAATAGACCATTGTCTTGACGGCATCATCATGAAGGCGATAGCCATGCATCACGGCGATAGCCGCAATCATGCGCATCTGCACGTACATGGAAGAAGTAATATCTGCCGGAAGTGTGACAGGCAGTGTGATGACGCCGCCCAGTCCGGTGAGAAATCCGGTTGTCGTACATTTTGCGACCTGATTGGTAATTAATGCATCCAGTGCTTTCTGGATATTGCCGTTATGTTTGGAAAGATATTCTTTTGCAAGTTCATCGGCGGGCTTGGAAGTCGGGAGGCCTTTCATGGCATAACCATAGATTTTATCCAGAACGGCCTGACCTTTCTGTTCGTTTTCTGATTCTGTACTCATAATGTCACCTCAAAGCAAGCCGGTAGTTTCGTCAATACCTGTCATGATGTTGAGGCACTGGACAGCCGCGCCGGATGCGCCTTTTCCGAGGTTATCCAGACGGGCACATAACAGAATCTGTTCATCATTGCCGAATGTGAAAATTTCGAGCTTATTCTGACCGCTTAACGTATTCGATGCGAGGAAGAAACTTTTCTGTTCTTCGGGGAGCATCAGCGGATTGACAGACACCAATTTCGCATCCTGATAATGTTCCTGATAGGTCTGATTCACCTGTTCGATAGTGATTTTCTTATCGAGCATTCTGGTCTGAATCGGAACGGAAACGACCATACCGCTGTAATAATCGCAGATAATCGGATTGAACATCGGCTTATGTGTCAGGCTGGAAAACAACTGCATTTCGGGCAGATGCTTATGTTGCTGGGAAAGCGCATACTGACGGGGCGAATTGAATTCTTCGGGTTTGTCATCGCCTTCATACTGAGCGATAGCGTTCTTTCCAGCACCGCTGTAGCCGGATGTCGCATAGGCAAATACCGGAAAATCGGCCGGAATCAGTCCGTGTTTCACCATCGGATACAGAAGGGAAATAAATCCGCTTGCATAGCACCCCGGGACGGCTGTTTTATTGGAATTCGCTAATTTTTCGCGGAATTCCGGAGCGAGTTCCGGAAAACCGTAAGCCCATTCCGGATTGGTGCGGTGTGCAGTAGAGGCATCAATCAGACGGGTATGATTTCCGGCGAGTGTGACTGCTTCACGGGCGGCATCATCCGGAAGGCATAAGAAAGTAAAATCGGCTTCTGCCATGATTTCGGCACGTTTCTGATTGTTATGCCTGTCCTCATCAGCGATTTTCAGC
>JAFUWP010000415.1 GCA_017483405.1 Oscillospiraceae bacterium
CTTCCGCACTGGCAACAGGCTCTAAATGGCAGATGGATTACATCCTCGGCGGAAATCCTCTGGGTTACAGTTTCCTGATTGGTTACGGCAGCAAATGGCCGACTCACATCCATCACAGAGCCGCTAACCCTGGTGACCTTTCCAACAATCCGGAAGCAAAATACACACTCTACGGCGGTCTGGTCGGCGGTATTGATGCATCCGGCAACTATGAAGACCATTCTGATAAATATCAGTATACAGAAGGTGCTCTCGACTATAACGGATGCTTTGCACTTGCCTGCGCCGGTCTGGCTAACCTGTACGGCGGTTCTGACAAGGCTGCTGCCAATATTGTAAAATCTGCATCTGAAATCACATATCCGTTCAATTTCCTGTCCGGCACAACTGTTGTGACACCTACAGAACAGGAAACGGAAAGCACTTCCACAACTGAAAGCACCAGCACCACTAAGGAAACTACATCTACTACAAAGACAACTGACCCTGTAGAAACTTCTGTTGTTTCCGGCGAAGTAGCCGCTACTATCACCGAAAAAACCGGCACATGGGAAGAAGACGGTTCTCCGCGTACTTACTGGGGTGTTGATACCACAGGCGCTAAGAAACTGATTGTTACCCTCAAGATTACTTCCAGCGATACAGAAGCAACCGGATGCTTCAATCCTTCCAATGCTACAGACTGGTGGGAACCCACTGACTGGAAAGCAACCGTTTCTAATGGCACTGTCACTCTGGAATATACTCCTAAAGCAGGCGAATCTTTCGTAGATGTTCATGTATGGTGGCCGCACAATGGCGCTGAACTCGTCAGCGCAGTGAAGATTATGGAACAGACTGCTACTACTTCTACTACAACAACAACTTCTACCACTTCTACATCTACAACAACATCCACAACAGAAAAAGTAACCGAAACTACTGAAACAACTCCGATTAAGGTTACAAAATTCGGCGATGCTGATAATGACGGCAGAGTTAATATTCTCGATGTTATCTCTCTCAATAAGGCTATTCTCGGTAAAGAAGTCCTTTCCGAACAGGGTCTGAAGAATATTGACTTCAACGGCAACGGCAAGCCCGATTCCGACGAAGCTCTCACTATCATGAAGCTGATTGTCGGCCTCATTACTGAAAGCCAGCTTGCAGGCTGATTTGCTGAAATATCAAAATGCTCCCCTTTCGTCTGACGAGAGGGAGCATTTTTTATATCATGCAGAAAAGCGGCTAAGTTCTCACTTAACCGCTTTTTTGTATTTTTTTTATTTCTTCCGGATGGTGAATAATACCAGTAAAGGATAAATTTCCAGTCGGCCAAGCAACATATCCAGACTGAGCAGTATCTTCGCCCATGAGGAAAATCCTGCAAAGTTGCCCGAAGGACTGATTTCATTCAGGCCAGGGCCGACATTGTTCAGACAGGTGATAACCGCAGTAACAGTGGTATCAATGGCATGGCCGTCAAGTGACAGAATCAGCATCGAAACTGCCGCTAACAGCATGAACAGCACAAAATAAAAGCTGACACTCCGGACAATTTCTTTATCAACAGCCTTCCCGTCACACTTGACCGAAACCACTGCACGCGGATTCAGCACACACTTGATTTCACGGAATGCTGTCTTACAGAGAAGTAAGATTCTCATCACCTTCAGGCCGCCGCCGGTCGAACCGGCACATCCGCCTACAAACATCAGCAGAAGAAGAATCATCTGTGAGAAGAACGGCCATTCCGTGAAATCCGCCGTGGCAAATCCCGCCGTGGAAATCATCGTCAATACCTGAAAAGAGGAATATCTCAGCGATTGGAACAAATTTCCGTAAATCGGCAGAATATTCACTGCAATCGCAACCGCCGAAAAGGCAACAATCCCCAGAAAGAACCGGAGTTCTTCATTCTTGAATACCTGCGAGAAATTCTTCGTCAGCAACAGATAATACATTGTGAAATTTATCGAGAATAACAGCATGAACAATGTCACGATAATATCAATATAGGGGCTGTCATAAGCCGCGATACTTGCATTTTTCAGAGCGAATCCGCCTGTTCCGGCCGTGGAGAGTGCCGTGTTCAGTGCCTCGAAAAAGCTCATCCGATGTTCCGGAACAGGGTCAAGGTTGCTGAACAGCAGAAGAAGCATTTCCAGCACTGTCAAAGCAATATAAATCCCATACAGACTCCGCACCGAAGAA
>JAFUWP010000416.1 GCA_017483405.1 Oscillospiraceae bacterium
CTGAATGTCCTCTATGACAAGTTTCCGGATTCCATTCAGGCGGACGGCAGAACTTATCCCATCCGGACGGATTTCCGCGTGTGGCTGAAATTCGCTGACATCCTCTCAGATAAAAAACTCCCTCCGGAACAGGCCGGCTCTGCCTTCCTGAGCGTGTTCCGCTCCCCCGTCCGGCAGTTCTCTGAATCCCTGCTCGATGCCGTCTTCGACTTTCTGAAAGCTGATGCCTTATATTATCATTCCGAATTTGCAGAAGACTCCCCTGAAAAAATCCCCCCCGAGGGGTCTTCTGCTCCCGTCTTCGACTGGAAATTCGATTCCCGTTTTCTGCTGGGCGACTTCCTGCATTTCTATCATATCGACCTGACGGCTGTCGACTCCCTGCACTGGTTCAAATTCCGTGCGCTGTTCGATGCTCTGCCGGAAGATTCTGTCTGTATGAAACGCATTGCCTACCGCTCTGCTGACCTCTCCCAGTTCAGCGAAAGCGAAAAGAAACGCATCCGGAAAATCAAACGTATTGTCGCCGTTCCCTACGTCATGAGTGATGAGGAAATCGGCGCGGCACTCATGCTGTGAGGTGATTCCCTTTGTTCGATGGTACTCTTAAATTTGATACCAAAATTAATTCTTCTACTTTTTTCAGCGAGTTAGAGGCTCTTGGAAATCTTGCAAAATCCGGATTCTCTGCCCTGACTTCTCTCGGCAGGGAGGCTGTTGCCACTGGACAGGAGTTTTCCGCCGGCATGTCGCAAATCGGTGCAACACTGGGATATTCTACAGCGCAGATAAACGATTCCGCATCAGAGGCTTATAAAAATATGCAGGCTCTCACCGAAAAAGCAGAAGAAATGGGCGCGAAAACTTCCTTTTCCGCCAGTCAGGCCGCAGAAGGACTCAACATTCTTGCTATGTCCGGCTATTCCGCCGAAGAATCTATTCAGATGATTGATTCTGTCCTTGATATGGCTGCCGCCGGAAGTCTGAGCCTCGGCAGTGCCGCTTCTTACATTTCCGGCAGTATGAAAGGCTTTACCAAAGAAGCCGGAAACTTCGCCGACAATGCAGAAGCCGCTACTTATTATTCTGACTTAATCGCCAAGGGCGCAACCCTCGCGAATACCAATGTTCAGCAACTGGGGGAGGCTCTCTCTGACGCATCTGCCACCGCTAATACTTACGGACAAAGTGCGCAGGCGACAGAAGTCGCTCTGCTCCGCCTTGCTGAACAAAATACAGTCGGTTCTGCCGCTTCTACTGCGCTGGCCGCCGCTATGAAAAATTTGTATTCACCGACTGAACAGGCCAAACAAGCTCTTGACTCCCTCGGTGTGAGTGCCTACGATGCCAACGGGAAAGCCCGCGATTTCAATACTATTGTAGATGAACTGAAAACAGCTCTTTATCAAATTTCTGATGAAGGGCAAAGAAATGACCTCGAAAACGTCATTTTTGGCATTCAGGGACAAGCGGCTTTCGACAAGATGGTCGCTACTTCTACCGATAAGGTGCAGAGTTTTTATAACAGTCTGGAATACACGGAATCCGGTGCAAAAGGTTCTGCCGCTCTCCAAGCCGAAACCATGCTCGATAACCTGACCGGTGACATCACAATTCTGAATTCGGCTCTTGACGGGCTGAAAATTCAGCTTTTCAAGAGCCTTGATGCCCCTCTCCGGCAAATCGTCCAGAAAGCGACTGACTATCTCTCAAAGCTGACGGACGGACTGAAAAACGGAAATCTGCCGGAAACTGTTCGGGAAATCGCTGATGATGCCCTTGCTTTCCTCAAACAAAAGTTCGATGAGAAACTTCCCGAACTGCTCGAAACCGGCAAACAGCTGCCTGAAAAAATCAAAGCCGGTATCGCTGAAAAGATTCCGGAACTTCTCGAAACTGTAAAACAAATTTCCGACAAAATCAGAAGTGCAATTTCTGAACATCTGCCGGAACTCCTCGAAACTGGAAAGCAGATACTCTCTTTTATTTTTGATTCTTTCCCCGAAAATCTGAAATTCTATGCTGATACTGCTGTTCAGATTATTTCCGCTCTGTCCGGCTGGATTCTCGAAAATCTTCCGCTTTTACTGAATACCGCCGGAGAAATCCTGACATATTTGTTTGATAATATCCTGACAGGCGAAAATATTTCCGCTGTCGTGCAGACGGCCGTACAGATTATCACCACTCTGGTGGATGCCATTTCCGAAAATATTGACGATATTCTGCTTGCCGCCGAAACTATCATCACAAATCTGCTCGGAGAACTTGGCAAATCAGACAATCTTGATAAAATTGTGGAAGCCGGAATGCTCCTGCTCAATAAGCTGATTGAAGGCCTCGGCCAAATCGGCGGTTCTGTTATGGGGTTCTTTCTGTCACTGTGGAATGACATGTTGACCGCTATTGAGCAAATCGACTGGATGAGCCTCGGCGGAAAAATCGTTGTCGGCATCATGAAGGGACTCGCCTCCGGCCTCCGCGATTTGATTGCCAATAACCCCCTCGCCCAGCTCTGGGAATCCGGCATGAAAACCATCACCGGAACTGATTTCAGCATTGCCGACTGGGCGGATTACCTTGAAAATGAATACGCCGCCAAATATGAAGCCTCTGTTCAGGATGCGTCCGCCATGATTGCACAGTACCGCGCGGAATCTCCGCAAATTCCCTCTGCTTATGATTATATCTCGAAAGCCGTTTCCGGTCAGATTAGTGCGGATGTCTCTACGGCACAGGTCAGCTCCGGCGGCTATTCCGGAGGCGGTCACACCCGTGATAATACTTCGATTGAAATCAATCAGAACCAGATACTCGAACTCGACGGCAGTCAGATTGCTGAATTCAACCGGAAAACAGCCATTGATGACAATGCTGTTTCAGGAGGATGGTAAACCATGCGAAAAGTAAATGTCTATTATGATGCCAATAAC
>JAFUWP010000417.1 GCA_017483405.1 Oscillospiraceae bacterium
CGTGATTCAGAGTGCATCCGGCGCGAACGGCTGGAAACTCGAAGATGCTGGAAGTGGTTACTATCGTTTCTACAGTGAAACCGGTGACGGAAAAACCTATCTGCTCGATTTGGATTATGGCAAAGCCGATAACGGAACGAATATTCATCTTTATACAGATACGGCCTCTGATGCGCAGTTATTCAAGTTTGTGGATAACGGAGATGGTTCTTATACTGTCTGCACGAAGAATACCAATGATGAAAGCTGTCTCGGTGTGGCATCCGCATCGAAGGAGGATGGCGCAAATGTTGTACAGTGGTCTTGCAGTGGAAGTAACGACCAGAAATGGAAATTAGTCATCAAGGTTGACCCGATTGACGGTAATCTCATCAAGAATCTGCTTGTGAAAGATACTGCTAATTATCTGAACTGGAAATTTGATACTTGTCTGATGACAAATGATGCCGTATTCGGTGACAGAGAATTCACATATACCAGCCTGCCGACTGAACTACAGGGCGCGGAATCAATTCTGACTGCCTGCAATTCCAAGAATTATGATGCAGATTTAGCTACATTCACGGCCGGTGCAGATATGACACTCTATATCGCTCTGGATGCCCGTCAGGAGGCTGTTCCTGCATGGTTAAGTGGTTATACAAAATCAAATCAGACCGCTGTCACAAGCAATGATGTGACGTTCAATCTGTATACAAAGCAGATTGCTAAGGGCGAAACAGTAACCCTCGGCACGAACGGCGGTTCTTATAATCTGGTGAATTATACCGTTATGGCGAAGGCTTCTGCTCTGACCGGAAATGCTTATGTCAAGAATTTACAGGTGAATGATACAGAAAATTCCGCTGATTGGTCTCTTGATGAAAATATCACGACAGGAAGTCTCCTGTACGGCGACCGCGAAGTGACATTCGCCCAGCTCCCGACTGAACTCCAGAATACCGCGGCAATCCGTACAGCATGTGATTCCAAGAATCTGGATGCTTCTCTTGCAGTCTTTACCGCCGGTATGGATGAAACTATCTACATTCTGGAAGACAGCCGAGTAACAACAATTCCGGAATGGCTGAATCAGTATACCAAAACCAATCTGACAGCAGTCGGCTCGAATGATGTAACATTCAACGTATACTTACTCAAAGTCGCAAAGGGCGATACCGTAATTCTCGGCACAAACGGCCAGATTTCCGGATGTGTCAATTATACCGTTCTGGTTAAGGCGGATGCCGGTACATCTTCCATCATCGGCGATGCGGATGCCAATGGAACAGTAGAATTCGCTGACGTTGTAATGCTTCAGAAGTATCTGCTGAAAAAAGGTCATCTGACTGACTGGAAACAGGCCGATGTTTGTCAGGATGGCATTATCAATATTTTTGATTTGATTGCTCTCAAAAAATTACTCATGAAATAACATTGCCTTTTCTGGAAAATTCCCGTTTTCTGCACAGAAAAACGGGAATTTTTCTATTCTGACGATAGTTGACATAATCCGCAAAGCGTGATATAATAAAATTATAGTTATCATGTTAAGGGAGAGAAAATCATGAATCTTGTATCAAAAGAAGACTATCAGAAGGGAATTCTCCGGACGCTGATTCCGGAAGAAGAACTGAAAACAGCCATCCGGAAAGCCGGCGCGGATATTGATGCCGCGTATGAAGGCAAACCACTTTTGCTGGTCAGCATCCTGAAAGGGGCATTTGTCTTTCTGGCAGATTTATCAAGAGCGATTTCGATTCCATGTGAAATCGGCTTCATGCAGGCGCAGAGCTATTTTGAAGGAACGGAATCCGCCGGAACAGTAGAAATCACGATGGATTTGACACAGGACATCAGTCAGTATCATGTCATCATCGTAGAGGATATTATTGATACCGGCAGAACGCTCAGTCTCGTAGCGGAAAAACTTCGGGAACGGAATCCGCTGTCTCTGAAAATCCTGACTCTGCTGGATAAGCCGGAACGCCGCGTTGTCGATTTGAAAGCGGATGTGTCTTTGTTTACGATTCCGGATGAATTTGTTATCGGCTACGGGCTGGATTTTGCGGAATATTATCGAAATCTGCCGTATATCGGCATATTCAATCCGGAAAAGGAGTAAGCGTATGCTGGAGAAGTTATTTAAACTCAAAGAACACGGCACAAATGTCAAAACGGAAGTCATGGCCGGAATTACGACTTTCATGACGATGGCGTATATTCTGGCAGTCAATCCGAGTATTCTTTCGGTGGCTGGGATGGACAGTACCGCGGTACTGCTGGCGACTTGTCTGGCATCTTTCATCGGTACGGCCTGTATGGCATTTATGGCGAATCTGCCGTTTGCGCTTTCGGCCGGAATGGGGCTGAATGCATATCTTGCCTATACAGTCTGCTTAGGATACGGCTGTTCATGGCAGACGGCACTGATGGCTGTTTTTATCGAAGGTGTGATTTTTATTCTGCTTTCGGTGACGAATGTCCGCGAAGCGATTTTCAATTCGATTCCGCTTTCTCTGAAAAAGGCAGTTTCTGTCGGAATCGGATTATTTATCGCCTTTATCGGCCTGCAAAATGCAGGACTGTCTGTCGATAATGCTTCGACATTGGTTTCACTGGTGAGTTTCCGTGAAAATTTCCATACATCAGGTATCTGCGCATTGCTGGCATTTATTGGTGTGCTGATAACGGCAGTTTTGTATATCCGCAATGTCAAGGGCGCTATCCTGATAGGCATCCTCGGAACATGGATGCTCGGCATGATTTGTCAGCTCTGCGGCATCTACACTCCGGATTTCGAGAATTATTTCTCACTGTTTCCGGCTTTCCAGATGACGGATTTTTCCAAGCTGGGCGAAACATTCGGTCAGTGCTTTCAGGTGAATATGCAGAATGTTGGCATTTTTAATTTCATTGTGATTATTTTTTCTTTCCTGTTTGTGGATTTATTCGACACGCTCGGAACGCTGATAGGTGTCAGTGCCAAAGCCGATATGCTTGACGAAGAAGGCAGACTGCCGGCCATCAAGCCGGCACTCATGGCGGATGCCATCGCAACTACTGCCGGAGCAGTACTCGGCACTTCCACAACAACCACTTTTGTCGAATCCGCGGCCGGAGTCGGTGCAGGCGGAAGAACCGGCCTTACGGCTTTGACAACTGCGGTATTGTTTCTGGCTTCGACACTGCTCGCGCCGATTTTCATTGCCGTGCCGTCATTTGCGACTGCTCCGGCACTGATTGTGGTCGGTTTCCTGATGTTCAGTACTATCACTGATATTAAATTCGATGATTATGCTTCTGCAATTCCCGCCTATCTGTGCGTGATTGCTATGCCGTTATTCTACTCTATCTCGGAGGGAATCGCGGTCGGTATTATTTCTTATACTGTTCTGCATCTGGCATCCGGAAAGAAAAATTCCGTCAATCCTGTAATGTATATCTTATCAGTATTATTTATCCTGAAATATATTTTTCTTTAATGAATCACACAAACATGGGGCGTAATTTTTATCAAAGATTAGCAAGCCCCCCCGCCTCTTAGGCGGGGGATGAATTGCGTCCCACCTATTGACAAAAGTTCCCAAATATGAGATAATAAAAATAGAATCCTGAAAGGCGGTGAGAAGATGGCAAATAAAGCATACAAGTTCCGTATCTATCCCACAGAAGAACAAAAACTTCTGTTTGCAAAGACATCCGGCTGTGTCAGACTGGTATACAACTACTATCTGGAACAGAAAATTAAGCTGTACCAGAAAGAAAAAAGAATTTCTCCTATACAAAATGTTCCAGCGATATGACAGCA
>JAFUWP010000418.1 GCA_017483405.1 Oscillospiraceae bacterium
ATGTCAATCCCGAACAGCTTGCACAGGCATATCTTTCCGAAGAAAAAGAAGTTCCGGATATTCAGTCTGCATTACAGGGAGCTATGGACATTATCGCCGAAGATATTTCCGATAATGCCGAAGTCCGTTCCGAAATGCGTGATTTATATCAGCGGTTCGGGACATTTGTCTGCGCGGAAACTGACAAGACAGAAGAAAATCCCGAAGAAGCATCTGTTTATCAGGATTATTATGAATATGACAAGCTTGTCCCCAGATTGCAGGGGCATCAGATTTTAGCCATGCATCGCGGCGAAAAAGAAGGCTATCTGAAAATCAATATCAGCGCATCGGAACTGCTGGCGGAACGTACCTGTACTAAGCCATATCTGAAAGATACCGGCTCGAAATCTTCGGAATTTGTCCGTCAGGCGGCTTGCGACAGTGCCAAGAGACTGATTATTCCGTCAATCGTCCGCGAAGTCCGGAACGTCCTCTTTGAAGATGCCTGCGAAAAGGCTATCAAAGTATTCGCCTCGAATCTGAAACAGCTCCTGATGCAGCCGCCGCTGAAAAATACCGTCACGCTCGGATTTGACCCAGGATATCGGAATGGCTGTAAACTCGCCGTTGTGGATGGCATCGGAAAAGTACTTGATACGGCGATTATCTATCCCACGTTCGGCGAACGGAAAAAACAGGAGGCTGCCGAAATCGTGAAACGTCTGGTAGAAACCCATCAGGTGACAGCCATCGCCATCGGAAACGGAACGGCATCCAGAGAATCCGAAACCTTTATCGCGGAACTTCTTCCGGAATTTTCGCATAAAGTCTCCTACATGGTCGTATCGGAGGCCGGAGCATCGGTATATTCGGCATCGGAACTCGCCGCCGAAGAATTTCCGGATTATGATGTCTCTCTCCGAAGCGCGGTTTCCATCGCAAGGAGACTGCAAGACCCTCTGGCCGAACTCGTCAAGATTGACCCGAAGGCTATCGGAGTAGGGCAGTATCAGCATGATATGCCGCAGAATGACCTGAAAACTGCTCTTGACGGCGTTGTCGAAGAATGTGTGAATGCTGTCGGTGTTGACCTGAATACCGCATCCGTGCCATTGCTTTCGCATATCGCCGGAATTAACAATACTGTTGCCAAGAATATCGTAAAATACAGAGAAGAAAACGGCGCGTTCCGGAGCAGGAAAGAACTTCTGAAAGTGCCGAAGCTCGGTAAAAAAGCATTTGAACAGTGTGCCGGATTCCTGAGAATTTCGGGAGGAATTCAGCCGCTTGATAATACGGCAGTACATCCGGAGGCTTATCCGGCGGCCGAAGCGTTATTGCAGAAATTCGGCTATTCGCTGGAAGATGCCGCCGCCGGAAAGCTCGATAATCTGACCGAAAATGTCAGAAAAGCCGGAACGGAAACCCTCGCAAAAGAACTCAATATCGGTGTTTATACGCTGAATGATATGACTGAGGAACTCCGCAAACCTGGCCGCGACCCCAGAGATTTACTTCCGCCGCCTTTGATGAGGAGCGGTGATGTCATGGAAATGAGTGACCTCAAAGCCGGCATGAAGCTTGTCGGCACTGTCCGGAATATTGTTGATTTCGGCTGTTTTGTGGATATTGGTGTTCATGAGGATGGCCTTGTGCATATTTCTCAGCTGACGGATAAGAAATTTGTCAAGCATCCGCTGGAAGTCGTAAAAGTCGGCGATGTGGTCAATGTTACCGTTCTGGATGTGGATTTGAAACGAAAGCGCATCAGCCTGACAATGAAGAATCAGAAATCGAAATAAGGGTTGCAGGTATGATGAAATTCAGAAAGAAAGAAGAAAAAAATACAGAACTGCGGAAAGAGAAAAAAGAAATCATCTACGGGATGAAAAAATATATTTTCCTGACCCTTCTGGCAGTTCTGGGAGTTTTCGTACTGACTTCACTTTTGCTTATCTGCATGACACTCCGGTATTATGTGAAAACTGCCGCGATTCCGCAGGCGGTGGAATCCGTTGTGCTGGAGAATGTGCAGGTCAGTCAGCCGGATGGTTCAGAAAAATCGCTGGCACAGTATATTCTGGATGAGTATATTCAGGATGACCGCATCACGGTGGAAGAAGTGCAGGAAGTTCTGCACGAAGGGACTTTTTCAGATTTCGCGGCAGTACTGGCCGAAAAATATAATCAATATCTGACAGAAGGCGGAGAATTCCCCGAAATCGAAGCACAGGAATTCGTCACACTTCTGGAGCAGAATACAGATTTGATTTATGAAAAAACCGGTCTCCGGTTTCTCGACCCCGATAAGAAAAAATTAAAGGAAAATCTGAATCATCCGCTGGATACGCTCAATCATGCGCTGGAATCTTATATGTATAAAGGGGTGAAAGGCTTTTTCCTCCGGATAGCCGTTTCCTTCTGGGCGGAAATCCTGCTGATTTTGTTACTGGGTGCGGCACTTGCATGGATGATAATTATTTTCATGCGCGGAAGAAAGAAAATCGGCACGGCCTTCAAAGTATACAGCATGACGGCCGTGATGCCCTGTATCGTAGTATTCATGGGCGGTCTGCTGATGTCGTGGCTTATGGAACTGATACATCTGCCGGCGGAACTGGGTTCAGCTCTGCGCGGAAAGACAGTTGTCTTTTCGGGAATCGGGATTCTGATTTGTATTGTATTATTCTGTTTCGGGATGCTCTGGAATCTGATTTCGGCGAAGCCTGCTCCTTCCCGCGAAGTTCCGGAAGTGAAGCCGGCATCTCCTAGCAAGGATATGCCTGCACCGCTCGACCGGACACAGCCTCTGCCGGTGATACCGGAAACTCCGAAACGACAGTTCTGCCGTTTTTGTGGAAAGAAACTTGTCAGTCCGGATGCGTTATTCTGTTACCGATGCGGAAAAGCACAGGATTCCGAACATTTACTTCTGAAAAAAATTCCCTGAACAAAAAGGACTGCCGTACTTGATGTACAGCAGTCCTGATTGTTTTCAGAAAACCGGAATCAGCATCCGCATCCGCAGCCGTTGTTGTTGCATCCGCAGTTGTTGTTATTGCCGCAGCAGGAAAACAGAATGATGATGAGAAGAATAATCCAGCAGCAGCCGCCATTGTTGTTATCAAAACACATAATACACAATCTCCTTATGATAAAAATATATATATCTGAAACTTCGCTGTTCTGCGTTGTTTCATAGTACATAGTATGAATCAGGAGAAAATGTGTGACTGCGGATTGTTATTTTCTTTTATATTTGATGCCGAGTGCATCTTTCATTTTCTGTTTGGCGGCACTTTCGAGGAAATGGCCGAGTTCGCCCTGTGCGGTCATGCCGACAACCCCCTTGACGGTATCGAGTTTGGATTGTCTGTCGCGTTTGCTGGAATTACAGCTCCGGCACATCGCCTGTAAATTGCTGATGACATCCAAACCGCCTTTCCGTTTCGGAATGATATGGTCAACCGTAATCTCCGATTTGGGAAACCATTGTCCGCAGGCAACGCATTTATAATACGTCCCCTTCCGGAACAGTAATTTTTTCCCTTTATGATGCTGAAAATACAATTCTCTGTAGCCCATGAAATTCACCTCCTGCCAGAAATGTATTATCTAATATCATAACATATTTGCAGAATTTTGTCAAGTTTCTGCAATTGCCTCGGAAATGAATTGTTTTTTAACGCGTTCTCGACAAATATTGCAGAAAAAAGATGCTATACTGTTACTGTATCTCAGATAGAAACTGCTGATTCCGGAAAGGAGATTCTTGTGTTTATGCAGAGAAATTATGATTATCAAATAGAAAAATTTTCCGAAAATGCGATACTTTCACTCGAAGCCGGAATATGTCTGGCCGGTGAAATGGGGCATACCTATGTCGGAACGGAACATTATCTGCTTGGCATTCTGCATCAGCAGCCGAACAGTGCCGCGGAGATTCTGATTCATGCCGATATTACAGAACAGAAATTTTCTCAGCAATTGCTCCGGACAGTCGGAAAAGGCAGCCGGACGGCTACCGGCTACGGAAGTATGACACCGGCTCTGCATCGGATTCTTGCAGAAGCCCAGAGAATCGCCGAAAAAGAAAAGCATTCCAGAATCAGCACAAAAGATGTTCTTCTTGCCATACTCAGGGATGAAAACTGTGCGGCATCGGAACTTCTGGAATTTATGCATACGGATTTGAAAACGCTTGAAAAATCCTGTTATGCCGCGAACAGCACCCGAATGCTCAATGCACCGTCAGCATCGGAATTTCCGCAGTTATTCCGGTACGGAAAATTAATGCTCCCCTCGGAACAGGCTGACCCGTTAATCGGCAGGACTTCCGAAATCGACAGAATCTTGCAGGTACTCTCCCGAAAAAGCAAGAATAATCCCTGCCTTATCGGTGAAGCAGGAGTTGGCAAGACGGCAATTATTCAGGGAGTTGCTGACCGTTTCGCAAGAGGAGAAGTACCCGTTCAGCTCATGGGGATGTTTATTTTTTCTCTCGATTTGGGCGCACTGCTTGCAGGAGCGAAGTATCGCGGCGATTTTGAAGAACGTGTCCGCGCATGTATCGAAGAAATCACTCACTGTAACCGGATTATCTTATTCATTGATGAACTGCATACCATTGTCGGCGCAGGCGCGGCCGAAGGCGCGATTGATGCCGCCAATATGCTCAAACCTCAGCTCGCAAGAGGCGATTTGCGCCTTATCGGAGCGACTACCCCTGCCGAATATGCCAGAACTATCGAAAAAGACGGCGCACTCGCCAGACGTTTCCAGAGCGTTTTGATTCCTGAACCCTCTCCCGAAGAAACCTTCTCCATCCTGAACGGCCTGAAACAGAATTATGAAAATTATCATCATGTCTTTCTGAATCCGCAGGTTCTGCAAATCTGCATTGACTTGTCACAGAAATATATCGCAGACAAAAGCTTTCCGGATAAGGCCATTGACCTGCTTGATGAATCCTGCGCCCGTGCATCGCTCAGGAGCGATTCTTTTGCCGAAGTCACTCCCGAAGATGTCGCCTCAGTGGCATCGCTCCGGACGGGAATTCCCCTCGAACAGATGACCGAAGCCGAACAGGAAAAATTAAAGCATCTGCAAGTTTCTTTGCAGAAGCAGATTATCGGTCATGATGCTGTTATCAGTCAGCTTTGTGATGCTGTCTGCCGTGCCGGAAGCGGATTCCGTGAAATCAGCCGTCCGGTAGGGTCATTTCTGTTTCTGGGCGCGACCGGCATCGGGAAAACCGCCCTTGTCCGGAATCTTGCCGAAATCCTCTACGGAACGGAAAAAGCCCTTCTCCGCGTGGATATGTCTGAATATATGGAACAGCATTCTGTATCTAAATTAATCGGCGCGCCCCCTGGATATGTCGGCTTTGCAGAAGAATCCGTATTCTGTTCGCATCTGCGGAAACGGCCGTGCAGTATCGTCCTGTTTGATGAAATCGAAAAGGCACATCCGGATGTTCTGCATCTGTTATTGCAGATACTCGAAGACGGCATCCTGACAGACAGCACCGGCCGGAAAATCAGTCTCCGGAACTGCCTGATTTTTATGACTTCCAATCTCGGAATGCATGAAATACAGAATACAGTCGGATTTCTGGAGCATTCCCGTCAGAATCAGGCAGTCAGCGTTCTGAAAAAAACACTTCCGCCGGAGCTTATCAACAGGATTGATGAAATTCTTGTATTTGAAAATCTCAGTCATGAAAGCCTGATGCAGATTGCAGAACGTCAGCTTGATACGCTCGCAGAACGCACCATGCAGAACGGCATCGCGCTCGAATATGACAGCAATGCCGTGGAATGGATTGCATCCTGTCCGGATACGGCGCAGTATGGTGCAAGGCCTATCCGGAGACTGCTCACGCAGGAGATTGAAAATCCGCTTTCGCGGATGTGGCTTCATGATGAAATCCGGAAAGGCGATACGGTATTCATCACCGTGCAGGATGATAAGCTTGAACTCAAAATTATGGAACGGGTACGGTAAAAAAATCAGGGGCAGTTCAATATGAACTGTCCCTTTGCTAAACTTATGATTGATAAATGTGTTTTTGAAACAAATCAGAATTTGAAAATACAATAAAAAGTCAGAATTAAACTGCTGATTGTGGCTGCTGCCATTACAGCATCACTTAAAATAAGTGAGGGTATTTCGTATTGTTCAAGATAAGCATTTTCAGGCTGAACAGGGTCATATACAATCATCAGTTGATGATGACCAATCTTCCATTTTCCATTATGCCACCCGTGCTGATGTATATAAACTTTGTCTTCAACAACATAACTTATAGCAGTATGTGCATTTTCTTTGTTATATGTTATTTCAGTTACAACACCTTGCGCACGCCGACCAATTCTTTTCAGCCATAATGTGTGTAATAAATATTTGCTTATGACATAAGTACAAATAAGAAACAAACAGGTGAGAAATATACTTGTACCAATTGCAATTTCTCGAATATGAAAAAAATTCAGCATTACCATAAACAAAATAATCCCCATTGCTAAAGTGAAAGACATCCATCTAAACACCTGCAACTGATTTTTCAAATTTATCACCTTCGTTTAAATTTCGATTTATTGCCTCAGCCGAATGCTTACTGATTCCAGATGAGAAACTCCGGCGGAACGTGTTCTGTCAGCCAAACACCATTTTCAGATAAGTAAAATGGATAGCCCTGCTGATGCATTTCTCCGGCTTTGACTTTCAGGATGTACGGCTTTCCGTGACGCTTGCCGACTTTCAGAGCGGTTTCTTCATCTTTCGACAGATGCACATACTGCCGGCTTATATGCAGAAGCCCCTGTTCGGAAATCGACTGCAAAAAGCGTTCCGCCGTGCCGTGATACAGAATTTCCGGCGGAATCTGTTCTTTCAGCTCCAGATTGACCGGAATCGAATGCCCCTGATTTGCGCGGATTTTGGTTTTATCCGCATTGAAGCTGTAACGCTGTTTTTCATCGGTGCGGACGATTTCTTCGAGCGTTTTCATATCAAGATGATATTTTCCGTTCTGATTGATTTTCTGAATCAGGGTGCTGACATCCGTCCAGCCTCCCTGATATTCGATTTCAATTCCCACTGTCTGCGGACTGTGCCGGAGAATCAGGCTCAGAAACTTGCTGATTCTGGTCAGATTGTTCTGTTCTTTCATGTTTCGGCCTCTTTTCTGATTGATATTTTGATTTGAGTGCAAGTAATTTCGGTTCGAGAGAAGGCATGATTCTGTCATAGAGCCAGCATATCCCGACAGAGGCGAAACCGGTCATCAGGATATAATACGGCATCGCGTACTGAGATTTGCTTTCAGCCATGAGATGATACATCATCCCGCCGATGATAACTAACGGGAAAATTATCTGCATCAGTTCCTTTTTTCGTAAGCAGGCGATACTGCCGAGCAGAACGCCGGCGAAAATCAACTGCGCATAAATATCCATACAAGCTTTTGTTTTCTGTTCGCCGTCATTGCAGACCCATTCGGAGAACTTGCCTTTTTCCCGATACTGCATCCGGACTTTGTTATTCCAGATGCTCTGATAGCTGGTTTCATTCCACTGGGAGACGAATTTTTTATAGAAGAATTCATCACGATAATGTTTATTTTCGGAGAAATATTGCAGTCTGTTCTTGATTTCTTCGACAGATGCCTGTGATGCCTCCTGAGTATTGAAGTTATGAATTTCAAAATTAGAAATCGTATGGAAATAATTATACCATCCAGGGGCGTTTCCGGATTCGTTGAGTCCCATCGCGATGAAAGAAGTCATCGGAATGGATTGCTGAAGTTTCATTCCGCTTCGGGATTCGTAGAAAGAAGATGCACATTTCGGCAGAGTCAATGACAGCGAAATGCTTAATACAAGATATGCCAGACAGACCACTAATTTTCGGGGCTGTTTCAGTGCGCTGACTGCTTTTGCAAAGACGATTATCATCATAGCAGTCAGGCAGATAAGATAATTCGGCTTTATCAGATAGGCCAGCGCGATGCATACTGCCGATAACGGGATAAATCTGATTTTTTCGGTCTGGAAATAATAGACTTCAAACACGATACCCCAGACAGCGAACATCATACCTGGATAGATGCCATAAAGAAAGACACTGAAAATAATCGGCTGAATGCTGAATAATAACAGAAATGCTGTCAGATGATGAATTCTTTCATCTTTGAATAATCGCTTGCTTAACGTCAGGATGCCGGCATAAGTCACG